>DATDOP010000095.1:0-6131 GCA_035293185.1 Dehalococcoidia bacterium
CCGAAGCTCACCGGTTCGTCTGCTGCGCGCTCTTCAGGTAAAACGTCATGCTCTGCAGCGCCAGCACCGGGTCGATGTTCTTCACCTCGACGTAGGACGGCACGGCAACCGAGGTCGGCGCGTAATTCAGAATCGCCCGCACGCCGCCTTCGATCAGCTCGTTGATGATCGGGCCGGCTGACGTGGCCGGCACAGCCACGATGCCGATATCGACCTGGCGCTTCTCCAGGAAGGCCTTCAACTCCGAAGTCGGCCGCACCGTGATCCCGCCGACCTTCTGGCCGACGATCGCCGGGTCGCTGTCGAACGCCTCGACGATGATGAAGCCCTGGGGATGGAAGCCGTCGTAGGTCAAGATCGCCTGGCCGAGGTGCCCAACGCCGATCAGGATCATCGACCACTGGCGGTCGAGTCCCAGGATCTGACGCAGCTCCTGCGCCAGCCGCACCACGTTGTAGCCCCGGCCCTGCTTGCCGAAACGCCCGAAGTAGCTCAGGTCTTTGCGGATCTGCGCCGGCGTGACGCCGAGCATCTCACCCAGCTCCTGCGAGCTGACGACGTCACGGCCGCGGGTTTCGAGCACTGTCAGGGCGCGCGCGTAGATCGGGAGTCTATCGATAACGACTGCGGGTATCTCGATGGGCAAGGGCTCCACCCGCCAGGTATTCATTACGTGCATACAAACCGGCACGTCTAATGACGCAACTTTAGTAAGGCCTCAAGTCTGGGTCAATCAGGGGAAGTTAGTAGAGGCTAAATTTTCCCCTTAGATGCCTGAACCTTCGGGCCCGCACCCGATCTTCCCCGTGCCCGCCGCGGAGCCCATGCTAGAATCGAATCCGAGGTAACGCTTGCTCTTTGCCTACTCCGAGTACCTGGACGACGGGCTCTTCGTCTTTCTCGTGCTCTTCGGCTCCGCGATCACTGCACTCGTAACGGGAATCGGCTTTCACGAGTTCTCTCACGCCTTCGCCGCCGATCGCCTCGGCGACGACACGGCGCGCTTGCGGGGGCGTGTCAGCCTCAACCCGCTGCGCCACCTCGATCCCGCCGGCACGGCGCTGATGCTGATCATCGGCTTCGGCTGGGGCAAACCCACGCCCGTCAACCCTAACAAGCTGCGCCACGGGCCCGTCACCGGACGCGCCATCGTCGCGGCAGCCGGGCCGGTCTCTAACTTCCTCATGGCAACGCTCGCGGCCGTCCCCTTTCAGCTGGACATGCTGCACTTCGGCCTGCCGCTGGACGTCAGTACGTGGGGCTTCAGCGACTACGCGTCGCTGTATCTCGGCGCGTTGATCATCCTCAACGTCCTGCTCGGCGTCTTCAATCTCATACCGGTAGCCCCGCTCGACGGCTTCGCCGTGGCGCTGGGCCTCCTGCCGCGCGACCTGGCCCGCAGCGCCGCCCAGCTCGAGCAATACGGCCCGCCGATCCTCATGCTGCTGATCGCGCTGCCCTACATCACCGGCGGCGAGTTCAGCATCCTGCGCGGCGTGATGGTCCCGATTGTCAACACGATAGTCGATGCCATCTCCGGACAGCCGGACGCCATTGGCTAGGCCGCTCTACCGCGGCCGCCAGGTCCTGCACGCGCTGCGGCCGCGCATCGATGACGCCGAGCTCGCCGAAGCCCGCCTGTTGCTCTCCGGCCATGAGTCCCGCCTGTTCTTCGCCATGGAGCGCCGCGACCAGCGCCACGCCCTCGAGGTCGCCCGGCGCCTCAAGCCCGCCACCGGCGACCGTTCGGTCCTCGTCGCGGCGCTGCTCCACGATTGCGGCAAAGGCAGCGTCCCGGTCTGGCTTCGCGTGCTGAACGTGCTCGCCCCCGGGCTTGTGCGCACGCTGTCACGCCTCGGCATTGACTCGGCCCGCAGGCTGCGCCACCACGCCGAGATCGGCGCGGCGATGGCCGAAGCGGCCGGCAGCAGCCCTACAACCGTGCGCCTCATCCGCGGCCACGTAGAGCCCGACGAGGCCTGGATGCACGCGCTGCTCCACCACGCGGACGACGCCAGCTAACCAAAAGCCACCGGCCCGATTCGTAACCTTAAATCAGCACTCATAGCTGTCCCTCGTTGCTTCTTGCTTGTTGCTTGTTGCGTCTCTCTTGTTACTGGTTACCTGTTACTTGTTACTCACTTGCTAAGATAGAACCCGGAGGCGGAGCTATGGGCAGGCTGGCAATCATCGGGTTGGGGCTAATCGGCGGGTCGGTTGGGCTGGCGTTGAAGCGCGCCGCGCCTGTGAAAACCACCATCGTCGGCTACGACGAGGACCCCGAGGTCATGGGCCGGGCGCTCAAGGCCGGCGTCGTCGACGAGGTCGGGCGCACCGCGCAGGCCGCGGTCAAAGACGCCACGATGGTCATCGTCGCCACGCCCATCGTCACCATTCGCCGCATCTTCCGCGACATCGCGCCCCATCTGCAGGAAAGCTGCGTCGTCACCGACACCGCCAGCACCAAGCGTGACGTACTGCGCTGGGCAGCGGCCGAGTTGCCCAGGAACGTCTACTTCGTCGGCGGCCACCCCATGGCCGGACGCGAGAAGGCAGGCCTGCAACAGGCCGAGGCCGGGCTGTTCGATGGCCAGCCGTTCTGCATCACGCCCAGCGTCGAAGCGATCGATGGCGCCGTCAACATGGTCGTCAAGTTCGCCGTAACCCTGGGCGCGCGGCCGTTCTTCCTCGACGCCGAAGAGCACGACGCCTACGTCGCCGCGATCAGCCACGTGCCGCTCGTCAGCTCCGTGGCCCTCTTCAACCTCGCGCGCAAGAGCAACGCCTGGCCGGAGTTGGCCAACATCTCCGGTCCGGCCTTCCGCGACCTCACGCGGCTGGCCTCCGGCGAACCGGAGCTCGGCCACGATATCTTCCTGACCAACCGCGAAAACGTCCTGCACTGGCTCCAGCGCTACATCGACGAGCTCAAACGCCTCGCCGACCTGATCGAGTCCGAATCCGAGGAAGAAGCGCTGTTCCGCACTCTCGCCGAGGCGCAGATCGAGCGCGAGCAGTTCCTGGAGAAGCTGCCGGAGCGCGAGAGCGAGAAGTGGGTGGTAGAGCTGCCCACCGCCTCCGACGCCTTCATGACGATGATGACCGGCGCCATGTGGCAGGAGCGCGCCAAGCAGGCGCAAGACGCGATCGTCGAGCGGACGAGGGAGCGGGCGCGCGAGGAATCGACCCGGCGCCGCAAGTCCCTGGACGACGACGACGATTAGTCGTCCGTAGACGGAGAGCCTCGCTTGGCTGGCCCTGATCTGACCCGTCCGGCGCGCCCCACCTAGATGGCACTTCCTGACGTCATCGAGATTGTCGCTCCGCGGCGCTTGGGGCCGGTTCTCGTCACCATCCCCGGCTCCAAGAGCATCACGAATCGGGCGCTCGTGCTCGCGGCGCTGGCTGACGGCCGCACCACTCTGCGTGGGGCCCTCTGGAGCGAAGACACCGAAATCATGGTCGCGGCCCTGCGCAAGCTCGGCTTCGAGGTCCACGTCGAACCCGACGCGTCTGAGGAAGGCAACCGCGGCATCTCCGTAACCGGCCTCGGCGGCCGCATCCCCAACGCCGGGACCCACGGCCAACCGCTGGAGATCTACGTCGGCAACGCCGGCACCGTCGCGCGCTTCCTCATCGCGCTGCTCTGCCTCGGCGACGGCGTCTACCGCCTGCACGGCACGCCACGCATGCACCAGCGGCCCCAGGGCGCCCTGTTCGACGCGCTGCGCCAGCTGGGCTATCGCATCGAGGCCGATGGTGGCCGTCTTCCGGCCTCCGTCTCCGGCGAAGGCGGTTCAGCGCGGCGCGCCTGCAGCGTGAGCATCGAGGAGAGCTCGCAGTTCGCTTCGGCGCTGCTGCTCGCGGCCGGCGTCGGCGGCTGGGACGTGACGGTCACCGGCGACGACGCCGAGGAGTCCGCCTACGTCGCCATGACAAGGAAGCTGATCGAGGCCTTCCCGCGTCACGGCGGCGAGTTCCGCATCGAGCCGGACTGCTCCAGCGCCAGCTACTTCCTCGCCGCCGGGGCCCTTCTGCCGGAAACGCGCCTGCAGGTGGCGTCGTGGCCGGAGAGCGACTGGCAGATCGACGGCCGCTTCGTCGATTTCCTCAGCCGGTTCGAAGCGCAGGGCACGCCTGACGAGCCCTACCCGCCGCTCTCGCGCCTGAAGGACCTGGGTGATGCGATCATGACGGCCATCGTCATCGCCCCGTTGCTCCCCCAACCCTCACGCTTCGTCGATCTCGGCAGGCTGCGTCTCCAGGAGTCGGAGCGCGTGGCAGCCCTGCGCGTCGAGCTGACGAAGTGCGGCGCCCGCGTCGTCGAGGACGGCGACACCCTCGAAGTCCATCCGTCGCGCCTGCACGGCGCCGAAATCGAGACCTACGACGACCATCGCATCGCCATGTGCTTCTCGGCGCTCGGCTTGAAGGTGCCGGGGATGCGCATCCGCAACCCGGGCTGCGTCGGCAAGACGTTCCCCAACTTCTACGCCAGGCTCGCCGCGCCGCCCCCGGACGGCCTGGGCGCAACCATCCTGGACGCGGCGGCCGGCCGCCCCCTGGTCGGCGATGCGCTGTACGCGGAAGCGCTCTCGTGAGCGAGCGCCCCGCTGACCTGCCGGAGCTGCCCGCCGAACCACCGCTGCTGGTCGTCCTCTCCGGGCCTTCGGGCGCCGGCAAAGACTCCGTACGCGACCTCCTCCTGGACTGGGAGCCGAGCATGCACCGCGTGGTCACCGCCACCACCCGGCTGCCGCGCCCCGGCGAGATCGAGGGTCGCGATTACCACTTCATCACGGAGCAGGTCTTCGACGATCTGCTCAACACCGGCGGCTTCCTCGAGCACGCCTTCGTCTACGACCACCGCAACGGCGTGCCGCGCATCGAGATCGAGGACCCGCTCGCCTTCGGACGGGACGCCATCGCGCGCGTCGACGTGCAGGGCGCCGAAACCCTGAAACGCCTGGTGCCGCAAGCGCTGCTGATCTTCATCGCTCCACCCTCGGTGGAGGAGACTGCGCGCCGCATGCAAACGCGCGGCCAGGACACGGATGAGCAGCAGGCCCGCCGCCGCGAGGTCGCCAACCAGGAGATGGCGGCCGCCCCCCGCTTCGACCACGTGGTGATCAACGAGACCGGCCGGCTCCCTGAGACGGCCCGCCGCGTCTGGGAGATCATCGCCGCCGAAAAACGCGCCCGCGCCGCCTCCTGACGCGCACCACCCGGCATGCGCTGTGCCGCTCCGCTCCCGTCTGACTGCCCTGGTTTCAGGTTCAATTCAGCGCCCGGCGAAATGATCCGCCGGTCTGCGGCGTTGTGGGTAGTGAACGGAATCGCAAAGTCCGTGCTCTCCCCAACGCGGAGGACGCGGTTAGCAGGTGTGCAGCAGGATGCTGAAGTTCCCCTTTCTTTTCTTCTCGCGAAAGCCCGCCGTCGCGCTCGATCTGGAGCACGCTGCCGCGCTGGGGCTGCCCGTCCTGGCCACCATCGGCGCTTTTGAGCCCGAGGCGGACTCAACCCTCCCGAGCCAGGACTACCCCGAAGCGCTGGCGGCCTACCGCCGCCTGGCGGGCCTGATCGGCGCGCCGGAATCTCACGTCCGGGCCCGCGCCATCGTCGTGACCGGCGCCGAAGCCGGCGGTGCCAAGTCAAACGTCGCCCTGAACCTCGCCACGCTCTTGGCTCGCGGCGGCAGCAAGGTCGTCCTCGTCGACGCCGACCTGCGCCAGGCCTCGCGTCGCAAGCTCGGCGATGGCTCGACGTCGAGCGGCCTTTCCGGCCTGCTCGTCAACCAGCTGCGCACGGCCGGAGGCGCCGTCGTCCACACGATGGAGCCGAAACTCAAGCTGCTGCCCGTGGGCAGCGTCACCAGCGACCCCGCCACTCTGCTGCGCTCGCCGCGCCTGCCCCTCGTCCTCGATCAGCTCTGCTCGCTCGCCGATCACGTGATCTTCGAAGTACCTTCCGTCCTCGATTGGGAGGATGTGCAGCACATCGTGCACCTGGCAGACGTGACTCTGCTGGTGCTGGAGCCCGGCAAGACCGGCGGAGCCGCCGCCAGCCAAGCCATCGCCGTCCTCCAGGACGCCAACCGCGGCACGCTGGGGTTGGTGCTGGATCGGGTTCCC
>DATDOP010000096.1:0-3743 GCA_035293185.1 Dehalococcoidia bacterium
CGGCACGATGTCGCCGTTGTCCTGCTCGATCGCGTCGAAGTACGAATCGGCGATCGCGATCGCCTCCGCCCGCGTTGCGCGCTCTGACGGCGGCACGGCCTGCAGCAGCTCCGGACGCGGCGTGCCGATTGTCTCCGGGCCCCACAGCGGGTTGCCCCAGCGCGCGACCAGCGCCTCCGCCTCCGCGACGCGTCCGCCCTCGGCCTTGAGACGCAGCGCCAGGAACGCCGGCGAACCGTTCTCCGTCAGCAGACCGAAGAAACCGATCTGGTCCGTCTCCGGGTCCGCCATGTACAGCCGGTAGCTCACGCCGCCGGTGCAGGTGGCCCACAGCCCCTTGCCCAGCGCGATCTCCTGACAGTTCTCCGTGTACCTAATGTTTGCCGTTACCGGCAGGCGCGAGGCGTCGCGCGCGCTCAGCGCCTCCAGGTACGCGTCCACCAGCGATTCCAGCTCTCGTCGCGAAGCCACGGCCCGATGTTAAGCGCCGCCTCGCGAGGCGGCAACCAGCCATCTCCAACCAGGAGACGGCCTTCCGCCGTCAAAGTTCCCCTCTCCTCGCAAGGGCCTCGCAAGGAGAGGGGTTAGGGGTGAGGTAAGCCCGTCTCACCCCGCGCCAGCAGCTCCTTGGCGCGCTCGTTAGCTTCGGCGAACGTACGCATCGCGTGGTCCACGCTGTAGCGCTGCTCCGCCGCCATCGGCGAGTCCCACTCGCTGCGTTCGATGGCGAAGAAGTCGCCGCCGTAGACGTGGATCGCTCCCGTGAATTTGCGCCGGGGATTCGTGACAGCGTGGATCACGTCCTCTCCCAGGCTGATCGTCTCTTCTTCGCTTAGCGAGCGTTCGTTCGCCAGGTCCAGGCCCGGCTCGTCCTTGCGCCGGCGATAGAACGCGTTGTCTTCCTGCCCGCCGTAAATCCCGATCACCGCCCACGTGCGATGGTCGTGCGGGTAGATGTTCATCAACGGCGCCCAGACGACGTTGAGGATCGTCAGCTCGTCAGAACGATGGATCGTCGTGATACCGGACTCCGACGGCGTGCCCAGCGCCCGTTCGACCTCGCCCGCGCTCCTCACCGCCTCGCCCACCAGTTCCTTGACCGCGAGCTGCGGCGTGCGCTCCCTCAGCGCCGCGATGCAGGATTCAATGAACCGCTCTGTCTCGAACATCTCAGCCTCCCAAGGCGTTTGCTTGATTCTCGCACCGTTGGCAACATCAGGCCCTTTGGCCCCCTCTCCTCGCTTGGGAGAGGGGGTTGGGGGTGAGGTTCCCTACCCCTCGAGCAGCGCAACGAAACGCTCGCGGTCGGCCCAGGTCGCGAACGGTTGCTGCGCCAGGTTCTTGTTCTTGAACCGTCGCTCGTCCGTCACCTCTTCGCCCAACCACGCCGGCAGCTCCAGCGCTTCGTCCTCCGACGCCAGCTCGACCTCCGCCGACCACAGCCCTTCGTTCTCCCCATCGTAGCGGTCGATCTCCCAGACGTGCCCGTCCAGCTCCAGGCTGTAGCGCGTCTTGAGGATCGGGAACCACGGCGTCAGCTCGAGCATCGACCGCGCGTGGTCCGGCGGGATCGGATACTCGTACTCCTCACGCGTGATCCCGCCGTCCGATTTCACCGTGATGTAGGCGCGGTCATCGTCGATCAGCCGCACCCTCACCTCCGGCGACGCTGAAAGGTACGCTTGCTCGATGCGCCGTCCGCCTTCCAGCTTCGGCAGCAGCCGCACTCTGACCAGGAATTGCCGCTCGATCTCTAGAGGCATCGCGTTAGATTAGCTCGTTGACACAGCATCTTGCCCGCTGCCAGGTGCCCGATCGGGAAGTCATCGTGCGAAATCTTGAGTACGGTCACCGGTAGCCGCGTCAAGTGTGACCAAGCTTCTGGTGTGCGATGTTGCTACCTACCTGAGCGATGAAGAAACCCCATCAGTCTATCAACCCGGAGGTAGATCCTCAAACCTCGACGCAGTGTTGGCGCGCCGTCCTGTGGCCGAGAATCCTTTAGGGCCAAGACTCGTTTGACGACGAGTGGAAGACCGACTCATGCGAGGCTGGATGCTAAGCCACACACTCCGTCAAATCATCGTCCGACTATCGCTGGCGGCTGTGCTGGCTTGGTTCGGCGCCCATCAGGTGATGTCCCCCGCACCGTTTGCCAGGTTTGTCCCTCCCGAAGTAGGCATCATTCTTGACACTTCAAGCACGAGCCTTATCCGACTACACGGTGCCCTCCTGCTGATCTCGTCGGCGGGTGTGCTATCGGGCTATAGACAACGCCTCGCAGCTCTGCTCTCCGCCGGACTACTTCTCGAGATCATCGTTGCCCTCGCCTGGATAAGGGGCGACAACAACCTCATCATCCGCGATGTGGGCCTGTTGGGTCTCGCCCTATCGCTCGCCGTCGACCCCACCGAGAGTCGAATGCCCTTGCTGCTTCCTGTTTTCCGCAATCAGTACGCTCTTGAGACTGCAAAGATCACCCCCAACGACCAGACTCTGCGAGGAGCAGCAAGGAAGCGCCTACGTATGGTGGCTTCCGGTGCAGTCCCTCCGAATCAAACTCTCGACCATTTGAGGACCTCAACCCGGCATGTCACTGATGAGGACAATGACCGCCGAGGCCGTGCGGCCTGACCGAAAAGCGAAGGTCTCGTCTCGGCATACCACCAACCTCGCTACAACCGTTCGCTCGATCTCTAGAGGCATCGCGTTAGATTAGCTCGTTGACACAGCATCTTGTCACGCCTACCATTCGTCCCGACTCCATGAACGTAGCGTATCCGATCCAGAGCGCCCTCCCCGGCCTCACGACGCTGGCCCGCCAGGCGTATCTCTCTTACAAGGGCCAGTTCCTCTGGCTCAACTGGCCCGCCTACGTGAGCAACGTCTTCCTGCGTCCCGGCCTCATCGTCGCCATGTACTCGCTCACCGGCCAGTTCGCCCGCGGCCCCGCCGCAGCTGAAGCATACGTCATCGGCCTGACCGCCTACGCGGTGCCGGGCATCCTCATGGGCGGCATCCTGCAGAGCTTCTACTACGAGCGCTCCTGGGGCACCATCGCTTTCTTCTTCGCCTCGCGCGGCGGCCGCCTCGATTCCTTTCTCACCCGCGGCGTCCTGCATATCCCCAACGCGGCGCTCGCCGTCATCGCCGGCATCGTCTTCGCCGCCGTTTTCCTCCACGCCTCGTACGCCGGCGCCAACTGGCCCGCCGTCGTCGCCTGCTACGCCCTCATGGCGTTCGCCTCGACCGCCTGTGCGCTCTGCCTCGCCAACCTCAGCATCGTCCTGCGCGACTGGCAATCGCTCTACAGCCTGGCCCTGACTTCGTTCCTGGTCTTCAGCGGCGTGATCATCCCCCGCGGCGACCTGCCCCTGGGTCTCGGCGCCATCGGCGACGCCCTGCCCGTCACGCACGCCCTCGATGCCCTGCGCGAAGCCTACGCCGGCGCCTCGCTCAGCGCGGTATCAGACGACCTCGCTCTTGAAGCGCTGGTCGGCATCGCCTATGTGGTCATTGGTTACGGTCTGTTCCGCGCAGTCGAGGCCTACGCCCGCCGCAGCGGCGCCTATGACAGCGTCTGACATGGGGGCTCCGCCCCCAAACCCCCGCTAAGGGCGGAGCCTAAGGCGTCTCTGCCCGTCTGCCCGTCTGCCGTCTGCCCGTCTGCCGTCTGCCCGTCTGCCCGTCTGCCCGTCTGCCCGTCTGCCCGTCTGCCCGTCTGCCCGTCTGCCCGTCCGCCC
>DATDOP010000097.1:0-21451 GCA_035293185.1 Dehalococcoidia bacterium
GCGACTGCGCCTCTGGCCTACTGCGTGGGCTCGAGCCCATCGCGCTCAACCCTGTCCATGGCTTCAGGGTCGGTGCTGAAGACGATGCGGGCCTGCAGCTCGACGTCCTCCCAGACGGCAATGCCGTACTCACCGGGGCTCTGCCACTTCAAGGCCCGGCCCGAGCTAGAGATCTGGTCGTAATCGAGTTTGCTGATGCCTGTGGTGAAGGCTTGCCGAAACTGCTCATAGTCATCGCCGGTATCCCAGGCGAGGATTATGTGAAGTAGTACGTCTTGATTCTCGCCGGCGCCTCGCGTGTAGACCCGAATGCGGCCACCGCCCCAGCCGGCTGCTGCAGGCGCTGCGACTCGGTCTGAAAGGCCTGCGCTGAGCAGGTAGTTGTAGACATCGAACTCGCCAAAGACGCCGCTGTCCATCTCGCTCCAGGCGTCCCTGAGGTTGGCGGTCAGATCGGGTGCAGGCACCTCGATCGGGCGCTCGCCCTTGTGGTACTTGTCGACATGGAGTATCTGCTCGGTGGTCGCGGGCGGCTGCTGGAAGAGGCGGTTCACGCCTTTCCAACCGTCCTCGTCCCAGATCTGCTGGACGAAGTCGTAGCACTCCTCGTAGGGGAAGGCGAAGTAGCGCTGCATTGCCTCGGGGATCGACGCGGCTTCTTGCTCATCCCAGGTCTCTTCGGCCAGCGAGGGCTGGTCATCGTCCTCAAACGCCTGAAGGAACCAGTCCTGGCCGTAGACCTCTTCCAGATACTTGTACTCGGTGAAAGTGGCATCGCCTTCGATCACGCAGTTCATGGTCGTGCCGTATTCCGCATCAGGGTTCTCTTCGTGATTACGCTCCAGATTTTCGATGTCGAAAGCTTTGTGTTGCAGAGAGTGCGTGTACTCGTGGGCGATGGTGGACTCTTCCCAGATGCTGCCGGTGATTTCCTCGCCCACCAGCACCAGGCGACGCTCGTCCGGTAGATACAGCCCGACGACCTGCGTGGAGTACGAATCCGTGCTGATCTCTGCGAGGTCGTCGTCCGGCCCGATCATGCGGAGCATACGGTAGGCGATGTTCCAGGCCTCATGCTCGCGTTTCTCTTCCGCCTCGTCTTCGCCGGTTACCGATTCAAAGTAGGCCCGCAGCTTCTGGCGATCGATCATGCCCTCCTTGACACTGGAGTCGACCTCGAGCCCGCGCTGCTCGGCCACGGTGTCTCGAATGCGGTGCAGGCGCCGCGTTTCTTGCTCTGAAAGGCGCTGTGTCTTGGGAAACGGCGGACCGTCCTCGTGCCCGGTCTCCCCCTGAGCGTTGCAGCCGCCGAGCAGCAGGACACAGAGGGTAGAGAGGAGGATGGAAAGCTGTGCGACCTTACCGCGCATTGGACCTCGGCTTCCGGGCTGCCTTCCGGCGGAAGGTCTCTTTCGTAATAATCGGCTCCGCTTTGCGCGGTGTGTTCAGGGTGCGGTGGCGGCGACCCTGAGAGCGTCTCTGGCCTTGAGCAGCGCCACCTGATCGTTGGCGAAGAGGATGTCGACGCGCTTGCTGGCCTCGCTCCAGTTCGCGTAGCCATACTCCTTCTTCGAGCTCCAGGTCCAGGACCCGTCCGCGCTCTTGCGCGACACGGCCTCGTAGCCGAGGTGATCGATGGCCCAGCCGAGGTGTTGGCGGTACTCATTCAGGTCGGCGGGCGTGTCCCACTGCAGCGCAATGTGCACGAGCACGTTTTTCGGTTGATCACCGCCCTGCGTGTACACCTGCATCCTGCCGCCGCCCCAGCCCTTGGCGCCCGCCTGGGCCTGCGGCTCCGCCACGCCGGCCGTCAGCAGGTAGTTGTAGACGTCGAACTCGCCGTAGTCGGCACCTTCGAGCAGGGACCAGCCGGAGCCGAGCACATCGTCCAGGGACAACACGCTGACATCCTGGGCAGCTTCACCGGCGATGTACTTCTCCGGGTGCAGGATCTGCTCCGTGCTAACCGGCGGGTTTTCCAGCAGCTTGTTGACGCCGTCCCAGCCCTGCAACAGCTGAATCGTGAGCACGAACGAGAGGCACTGGTTGTAGTCGAACTCGCTGTAGCGCTGGAGCGCCGGGGGCAAGTCCTCCTCGCCCTCGTCGTCACCGCTATCGAGCTCAGCTGTCCAGCTCGTGCCCTTGTACTTGTCGGTCATGTACTGGATCGCGGCCACGGAGGCGTCGCCCTCGAGCACACAGGACATGGTGGTGGCGCGCTCCGTGTTCTCCGCTTCCTCTTCCTTCTCGTGGTAGGCGACGAGATCGATGACCTTGTCCTGGAAACTGTGGACGTATTCGTGAGCCATGATGAACTCCTCGAATTTGCCACCGTCCTTCTGGCCGGCCACGATGGCCAGGCGCTTCTCCTTGGGGACGTAGAGTCCCGCGACCTGGTCGGAGTTAGCCGAGATCAGCGCGTCTTCGAAGTCGTCATCGGGTTCAATCATGCGCATGAGCCGCCAGACCAGCTCGTAGATACGTAACTGGTTGCGCGCCTCGGCGTCGAGACCGGCGAACGCCCGCTCCGTGTACGCGCGCAGGTCCGCTTCGGTTACCACGCCTTCGCCGATGTCCTCGTTGACGGCGAGGCCACGTATCCTGGCAACGCCGTCCCGGATCTCGTGCAGGCGCGCCGTTTCCTCGGCGGTGAAGGGCGTGGTCTCCGGGAAGGGGATGTCCTGTTCAGCGGTCTGTGTGGCGCCGCCGCCGCCACGGCAAGCGCCGAGCAGCAAGGCACCGGTCAGACAGCTGACGAGGAGCAGAGCTTTGCGGCAACGTCGAACCATCTGCGATGCCTCAATTCCCAAGCCTGACGGAGTGTCGAATACTCCCTCTCGTAATAATCGGCTCCGCCTTGCCACACTTTTGGCGTGTCTTCTGCCCTGCCGAAGCGCCTCGGTCCGCCGTACAATAGATAGAGTCAGGAGGACGGGCGGCCGCCTTCCGGTTCGCCGGGGGGAGGAAAGTCCGAGCTCTACCGGGAAGGGTGCTGGATAACGTCCAGGCGTGGCGACGCGACGGAAAGTGCCACAGAGACAGACCGCTGGGTGATGGAGTCAGAGACGCTCAAGGCGCCCCTTTAGCGGGGGTTCCGGGGGTGTCCCCCGGCTTACAAACCCAGTAAGGGTGAAACGGTGCGGTAAGAGCGCACCAGCGGGCGGGTGACCGTCCGGCTGGGCAAACCCCACCCGGAGCAAGACCAAATAGGAGGGCAACAGGGGCCCGTGCCCGCCCTCGGGTTGGTCGCAAGAGGCCTCGAGCAATCGGGGTCCCAGATGGATGGCCGCCACTCCGATTCGTCGGGGTACAGAACTCGGCTTACAGTCCTGCTGGCTAGACGGGCGTCCTTCGAAAGAGGGACGCCCGTTCGATTGCGGGAGGGAACAGAAGGAACAGCGGGAACATGGGGAACATGGGGAACATGGGGAACATTTCGTGAGATGTTGCTTTTGTTCCGCTTGTTCCTGTTGTTCCTTTTCCTGTTACCAGCCCGGCTGCGTGCCGTAGGGGAAGACGTTGAGTACGGCCTCGATTTGATAGATCTTGCGGCTGCGAATCTGAAATAGCTCCGCGACCATCATGCTGTTGGGCTGCGTGTAGCGCGAGACGAAGCCGGAGTTGGTTACGGGGCCGGGATGATCGAAGAGGAAGATGACGAAGACGAGGCCTCGCTCCTCGTCGACGATGGGGAAGCGGCGGGCGCGGGCGGCTGCGATGTCGCGGAAGACGCCGGTATCGACCTGCGCGGCGACGCCGAGAGCGCTGGTGGGCGTGCCGCGCGCCGGGTTGAGCACGGTCTGCACGCCGTTTTCGATGCGGCGGCACTCGTCCAGCACCGGGATCATCTCGCCTTTGCCGGCGACGATGCCGTCGAAGTAGAGGTTGGTGATGCGCAGCAGCTCGTCGCGGGGGCAGCGCTGCTCCGGCGGCAGGACCTCGTCGAAGACGCCGCGGGGCTCGGTCATGTTGTCGGGGGCGAAGACGCGCGGGTGGCCGGACTCCTCCGGGCTGCGCGCCACCAGCACCTCGATCTCGCGCACGAGGCCGTCTTCGACCTTGAGCCGCGCCGAGAGCAGAGACGGCTTCTCGTTCTCGCGGACGACGCCGAAGTAGCCGACTTGACCTTGCGCAGGCTCCGCGAACACGGTGAACAGCTGCTCAGGTTTGTGGGGCGTCGCGGTGGCCCAGATGCCTTTGCCCAGCGGCAGCGGCTGGCAGTTCTCCGTGAAGCGCACGTCAGGCGAGGTGGGGAGGCGGGAGGGGTCGTTGTGGCCGAGCGCGTCGAGGAACGTCCAGACGAAGCCGATCAGCTCTTCGCGGCTGTGCATGCGCGTGTCTCCTGCCGGGCTATTTGCGGGGGCAGCGACATGCTAGCAGACGCGGTCAGGGCAGCTTGACGATCTCGATGGCGCCGTAGCGGCCCACGGCCTTCTGCCAGGCCCAGCCATCCTCGGGATCGTAGAAGAAGATGTCGACCCAGGTGTCATCGAGGATGCCGCGGTCCTCGCAGACGTAGATGCGTTTCGTGGGGTCGTTGAGGATGCGGAATCGAGTGCCCTCGGGGAGGTTCCAGCTGCAGGCGGCGGCGCCTTCGTAGACCTTCGTGCCGGACTTCATGTTGCCGCAGAAGCCCTGATCGAGGCAGTCGTAGAAGGTCAGGTTGACGTTTTCGATGCGGCCGCCCGCCGCGGTGGTGGCGGCCGGCCGCGAGACGACGGCGGGCCGGGCGGTTGCGGCCGGCGTAGGCACCGCGGCCGCGCCAGGGGGCCGGATGGCGCGGCCCAGCGTGACCGCGGGCTGGGGCGTGGGCTGGACGGTAGGCTCCTGGGAGGGCTCGCCGCGAGGGTCGAAATCGATTGCGGGGGCGGGAGCCTGAGCCGCGACGGACTCGACGGCGGGGGCGGGTTCGGGCGTGGCGACGTCCGGGGGCGTCTCGTCGAGCAGCAGGGACGCCGCGACCTCGCCACGCGTGACGATGTGCACCGACGAAGCGTCGGTCACGGCGAGCTGCGCGACGGCGGCGCTGCCGTAGCTGGTGGCGAAGAAAGAGACGATCAGCGCCAAACCCAACGCCGTGGAGGAGATGCCGCTGCTGACGAGCAAATAGCGCCGGAACGCCAGCTTGCCGCTCTCCAGGACCGTGTTTGGTCCGTCACCATCAGTGGAATGCTGGGTTTCGCTCCTGTGGCGGAGCGTAAGTGGTCCAATCATAGAAAAAGGCCAGTGTTGTTGGCCTTCCTATGCTTATCGGCTATAGGTCGCCTGACTTGACCTCAAGGACGCCGGGGCTTCCCCTAAAATGGCCGCATGGACTGGTGGCGCCGCGTAGATTCAGCCCGCAGCGTGGGCGCGGTGCCCGACGTCAGGGGCATCACGCACGACTCGCGGGCCGTGCGGCCGGGAGATGCCTTCGCGGCGCTGCCCGGGCGTCACACCGACGGCCACGATTACCTGGAAGCGGCTCTCCGGGCCGGCGCCGCCGCAGCCGTGGTGCAGGCAGACCGGGAGGCGAAGTGGGCGCCGTTCGCGTCGCGATTGCCGCTGGTGGTGGTGCCGGACGCGCGTGGGGCGCTGGGGTGGCTGGCCGCGGCGGCCTACGGGGACCCGGCGAGCACGCTGCGGCTGATCGGCGTGACGGGGACGGACGGGAAGACGACGACGTCTCATTTGATCGCGCACGTCCTCGACGCCTGCGGCCTCGATTGCGGTTACCTGAGCAGCGTGGGTTTCGAGTACGGCGGCGGGTTTGAGCCGAACGCCAGCCACATGACGACGCTGGAAGCAACGTCGATCCAGGCGATGCTGGCGGGAGCGGTGGGCAACGGCAGGGCGTCGATGGCCGTCGAGGCGTCGTCCGAGGGGCTGGCGCAGCACCGTCTGGACGGCTGCGAGTTCGACGTGGCGGTATTCACGAACCTGACGCGGGACCACCTGGACTTTCACGGCAGCATGGAGCGCTACCTGGCGGCGAAGGGCCTGCTGTTCGAGATGCTGGACGCACCGTCGGCGAAGCGATTTCCGTGCGCGGCGGTGCTCAACGCGGATGACGCCGCGTCCGAGTACCTGCGCGGCCGGTCGAAGGCGCCTGTCGTGACGTACGGGCTGCGGGATGCAGATTTCAGTGCGGCCGGCGTCACCGCGGAAGGATTCAGCCTTTCGTTTCGTCTCCGGCACGCGGGACGGGAACAAAGGGCGAGCGTGCCGCTGCTGGGGCGGTTCAACGCGTATAACTCGCTGGCGGCGGTAGCGGTGGCGGCGTCGCAGGGCGTGGACGTGGCCGACGCCGTGGCTGCGCTGGCCAGCTTCCCGGGCGTGCCGGGCAGGCTGGAGCGCATCGAGGCGGGACAGGCCTTCGGGGTTTTTGTGGACATCGCGTCTACCGGCGCGGCGCTGGAGAACGTGCTCAACGCGTTGCGGCCCGCTACCACGGGCCGTCTCTGGGTGGTGTTCGGCGCCGCGGGCGGGCGCGACCCGATCCGGCGCAGCAGCATGGGGGAGGTGGCGGCGCGCCTCGCCGACCGGTGTGTGCTGACCAACGAGGACCCGCGCGACGAGGACCCGGACGCGATCATCGGGGCGATCGCGGGGGCACTCAGCGCGGCGGGACGGCAGGAAGGCAGCGACTTCGCGCGCATCCCGGACCGCCGAGCAGCGATCGGCTACGCGTTCGAGAACGCACGTCCGGGGGACACCGTGCTGCTGGCGGGCAAGGCGACGGAGACGACGATCGTGTTCGCGGACGGGGCGGCGCCGTGGGACGAACGCGCCGTGGCGCGCGGGCTGCTTACGAGCTGAAACGAAACCGCAAGACTTTCCGCCGCAGGGAACCCTCTCCTGTCGCAGGACAGTGACGACAATGATCGGTATTAGAGAACGGGGGTCCACGCGTGCAACAAGAACCAAATCAGTCTGAAGTACCGGCGGTCAACGGCTTCAGAGCCAAGGCAAGCGACAAGGTGCGTGAGTTCGGCGTGGCGGCAAAGGAACGCGCCGAGGGGCGTCTGCGCGAGATCGGCAGCACGACGAAGGAGCGAGCCGAGGAGCGTCTGCGTGAGATCGGCGACAGGGCCAGCGAGGAGATCGAGGGTAAGCGGGCGCGCATCGCCAATCGGGTCGAAGTCGCCGCCGAGAGCCTGATGGAGCACGCCGAACACGCCAGCGGCCTGAAGCACGAAGCGGAGGAGCACGTCGCGCACGGCATGGAGGCCGCGGCCGACTATCTGCACGGCGACATGGGTCAAGGCCACCAAGGCTTCTTAAGCCGGCACCCGCTGCGAGCACTGCTGATCTGTGCGATCGCCGGTTTTGTGCTGATACGCCTGTTGCGCTAGACCCGGACGCCCTCGAGCCACGGGTTACAATCGACCCGTGACTTCCCTTCTCCGTTACGCAGGTGTCCGGTGGTAACCGCCGACGAGCCGCCGGAGTTCGAGCCGCCGCGCAGGCCGGATCCATCGCACGATTCCGGTGCCGAGCCGCCGCGGACGAACATCGCGATGGTGGCGCTGATCGCGTTTGTGTTCGGGGTGTTCCTGCACGGCTGCGTCGCGTTGTCGATCCTGGATGACGGTTCGTCATCGGGCGGCGGCGGGGGAGACCGGCCGACGGTCGAGCCGGCGGTCACGGTTGCCGCCAACGCCACGCCCACGCGCCTGCCCGATCGCACGAGCTGCACCGAGATCCAGGGGACGGACTACCGCTCGACGGCCGAGCGAGACTTCTACCGCGCCAACTGCATCGCGACGGCGACGCCAACGCCGTCGGCGTCACCATCGCCATCGCCGGGGCCGTCTCCGACCGCGACACGCCAACCGGGCTAGCCACGCCCGCGCGACGCGGCTACGATCCGCCGTGGCACGCAAGGGTGCGTATCTGAAGGGACTTAACCGATGACTGCATTCGTCCTGGTCCACGGCGCCTGGGGTGGCTCCTACGGCTGGCGCAAGGTGCGGGCGTTGCTCGCGGCCAAGGGACACGCCGTCTACACGCCCAGCCTCACCGGCATCGGCGAGCGCGCGCACCTGACGAGCCCGCAGGTTGACCTCTCGTTGCACGTCCAGGACGTGGTCAACGCGGTCTGGTACGAAGACCTGACGGAGATCACGCTGGTCGGTTACAGCTACGGCGGGATGGTGGTGACGGGGGCGGTCGATTACATCGCAGAGCGCGTGAAGCACCTCGTCTACCTGGACGCCTTTCTGCCCAGCGACGGCCAGTCGTTGCAGGGGCTGGCTTCGGACCTGCCGGAGTCTTTCCCCGGGCCTGACTGGCTGATTGAGCCGATGGCGCGTGAGTACGACGACCCGGCGGACGCCGTGTTCGCGGGGCCGCGGCGGAGCAAGCACCCGCGCGGCTGCTTCATCGAGCCGGTGCGGCTGCGCACGCCGTTAGAGAAGCGCGACTTCTCGCTGACCTACATCAAGGCCACGGGCGAGCCGCGACCCGAGGGCGGCGGCGGCCCGTTCTGGCTGGCGGCGGACCGCACCAGCAAGGACGCTCGCTGGGGCTACCACGAGATCGCGACGAACCACATGATCCCGTTCAACAAACCGCAAGAGCTGGCAGACATTCTCCTGGAGGTTGCGAAATGACGACGTTCGTACTGGTACACGGGGCGTGGGGCGGCTCTTACGGCTGGACGGCGTTTGCCAACCTGCTGCGCGCCGACGGCCACAACGTATTCACGCCGAGCCTCACCGGCCTCGGCGAGCGCACGCACCTCGGCGGGCCGGAGGTCAAGCTGACGACGCACGTCACCGACGTGGAGAGCGTGTTCAAGTACGAGAACCTCTCGGACGCCGTGCTGGTGGGCCACAGCTACGGCGGGATGGTGGTCAGCGGCGTGGCGGACCGCGTGCCGCAGCTGATCAGCCACCTGGTCTACTCCGACGCCTTTCTGCCCCGCGACGGCCAGTCGTGCTTCGACCTGGGCGGCGCCGGCGGGCTGGAGAGGGCGCGCATCGAGGACGGCTGGAAGGTCGCGTCGATGGCCGCGCCGATAGAGAACCCGACGGCGGAGCAGGCGCGACAGGCAGCGCTGCGGTCGCCGCAGCCGCTGGGCACGCTGACGGAGGGGGTCAGGCTGAGCGTGCCGCTGGAGGAGCGCGCCTTCACGCGCACATACCTGAAAGCGGCGGGCGGCGCCGCGGACGACCTCAGCCGCACGGGGCATTTCTGGGACGCTTACCGCCGCGTGAAGGACGACCCGCGCTGGCGCACCTACGAGTTCGCCTGCGGCCACGGCATGCACCGCGAGCTGCCGAACGAGATCCGGGCGGCGTACTACGAGATCGCGGGCCTGCGAAGCGGAGCTTCCGTCGGCTAAGATCGAAGCCTATGGGTTCGCCAGAGGCCGACCGTCGCGCGGAGGAGCTGGGGCGCAAGGCAGCGCGCCTGCTGCGTCGCGGCCGCCCGGCGATCGAGAAAGCGGTGACGGACGCGCGGCCGCGGGTGGAGAAGGCCGCGAAGGACGCCTGGCGCTACACCCAGGAGCACGAGGACGAGATCAAGCGCACGGCGCTGAAGGCGGCGCGGATGCGGGTGCGCGGCCCGTTCGGGTTCGTGTTCGACGCGGTGAGCAACGGTTTGAGGGGTGAGCCGCGGCCGGCCGCGGAAGCGCGGGAGTGCGCAGCCTGCAACGCCGCGAATGCGGTGAGCGCGCGGTTTTGCTCGCAGTGCGGGGCGCGGATGGGGAGTGAGTAACAGGCAACAGGCAACAGGCAACAAGGGTTGTGGGGTATTCGCGCCACGTTTGCCGGTTAGTTGTTACCATGAGCGGATGAAATGTCCTCGCGACGAAACCGAGTTGCTTAACGAGCAGCACCACGGCATCGAGGTTGACCACTGCCCGACGTGCAACGGGCGGTGGCTGGACCACCACGAGTTGGACCTGCTGGAGGCAACGGTCACGACCAACGCCGCGGAGCGCTTTGCGACGATTCAGTACGCAAAGCGCACGAGCGAGCTGGCCTGCCCGGTGTGCGGCGCCGCGATGACCGCGTTCAACTACCGCGCCTACAACCTGGAGCTGGACACCTGCAAAGAGCAGCACGGCTTCTGGCTGGACGCCGGCGAAGACGGACGCGTCCGGGACATTGTGGAGGAGCGCGTGCGCGGCCTGCAGCGGTCGGCGGGCGCGGAGGCGGCGTGGAACGGCTTCCTCGACGGCATCAGGGGCAGCCGGGGCGGGCCATCGATCTGGAACAAGATCAAGCGCGGCATGGGCGGGCGTTAGGGCCTACAGGTCCAGATACCAGTCCAGCTCAACCTCATCCGGCTGATCCTCGTAGGCAAACCGGTCGAATCCGCCCAGCCGGGCGCCTTTGGCCATGTAGAAGCGGCAGGCGGCGACATTCACGCTCTGCGTCTCGATCTTCAGAACCCGGCAACCCGCTCCCCGAGCCCAGTCTGCCGCGGCGTTAAACAGGGCTGACCCCACGCCCCTGCGCCGGTAGGCCGGAGCCACGCGTATGTCCCAGAGGGCGGCCATGTCCTCGCGGCCACGCAGGAACCACATGCCTTCAGTGTGACGGGCCACAACGGCTCCGCCGACGCGCGTTTCCCCGTCGAAGGCGCAAAGCAACGTCCAACGGGAGAGGTCCCACCACTCGGCCCAGCGGGCCGGGCCCTCACCGGCGAGCGTATCGCCGTCGTGGAACTGCGGAGAAGTGAGTGGTTCCTCGCTCAAGGTCACGCCGCCGAGGCCGCCGTCGATCAAATCGACCCGGAATCGTGACGCAGCGGTGAAGGCGATAGAAACCTGACTGTAGGCAGCGAGGGACTCTGCGGTCGCCGGCTGCTCGATGATGCACAGGTTCAAGGGTGGCACCTCCTACAGCGGTTCAAGCCTCAAGGTCTCGACGGTGGCTGCCGCGACGGCCTCGGGTGACCAGGGGATGGGCACGCCAGCGCCACGCAGCCAGAGGGACAGCAGGTCGTCGTAGTGCTTCGAGAAGGGGTTGCCGGACTGGCCGCCAGGCAACACGAAGCGCGCGCTTTCCCAGTCGCCGGCCTCGACGGCAAAACGCAGCGAGGCGATGATCTGCGGCTGGCCCGGCCGGCCGCCGCCGCTGGCCTGCGACACGGTGTTGCCATCGCCGCCCCAGGCGTAGGGGCCGCGGTTGAACACCGGCGCCAGCGCCTTGATCGACCCGACGGGATGCTCCAGCGTCAGCGGGCGCACCTTGCCCCAGGCCCAGCTCTCCGGCCTCGGGCCGTGGTCCGTGCGCAGCTTCGCGACCACCTCGCTGAGGGCGTCGAGTATCTCCTCCGGCCAGCCGCGGTCAAACCAGCCCGGCGGCTGTTCGCGGAGGCGGCGCAAGACTCGGCTGGAACGGCCGGCGGCGAAGGTCGAGGCCGGCAGCAGCTCGGCAAAGCCGCGGCCGAGCGCCCAGACGGCCGAGCCGGGGGCGCGCGCGTTGGCGATGCGCCGGGCCATCGCGCTGAGGAAGCGTTCGTAGACCGTGGCGCCGGGGGAATCGGCGGACACGACGCCGTCCCAGTCCCCCAGGAGGCGCAGGGCGAGGCGCGCGTCGTCGGTGGCGGCGGGCGAAGCGAGGATTATGTCACGTATCTCCCGCCAGGGCAGCGAGACCTGGTCGAGCTGAAGGCGCAGCGTAGAGGCCACGTCCCAGTCGTCGCGGTGGGCCAGGGACGCGGTGATGCGGCCAGCGCGGTAGCCGTCCAACCAATCGACGCCGAGGAAGGCGTCTGTTTCGGCATCGGGCGCGGGTTTGTTGTTGGCGGTCACGACGAAGCCGGACGCCGGGTCGCGCGACTCCGGCATCGATTCGAAGGGGACGCCGCCGTCCTCCCAGCCGGTGGCAGCGCCGGAGGCCGGCAGAGGCAGCGTGCCCCAGCCCGCGCGGCGCAGCGGCGCTTCGCCGACGAGACGGTAGGCAATGGTGCCACCCTCGTCGCCGTAGACGACGCCCTGGTTGAGCAGCGGCCACTGGGCGAACTCGGCGCGAAACTCGCCGTAGGAGCGCGCCTTGTGGGCCTGGAGGAAGCCGCGCGCCGGCTTCGCCTGCAGCCAGACCGCGCTCAGCGAGATCGCACCTACTTCGCCCGCGAGCGCCGGGCCGACGATCGGGCCGCGCGGCGTGACCAACACCTCTTCGGTCACCGGCGACTTGCCCTTGACGGCGATGACCTCCCGGCGCAGCTGGCAGGGCTCCCAGGCGTCGCCGCGGCGCACGCTCTGGCCGTCCGGCCCGACCTCTTCGATGAAGAGGTCGACCGTGTCTGCGAGTCCGGCCGTGACGCCCCAGGCGGCGAAGCCGTTGTGCCCGGCGCCGAACCCGGGCGCCCCGACCAGCGTCGCGCCGGCCGCCGACCACTCAGGCGTGTGGAGGCGGGCCAGGTACCAGTGAGGCGGCAGCGCGGCTTCGAGGTGGGGGTCGTTGGCGACGATGGGCCGGCCGGACGCCGTCTTCGAGCCCGCCACTGCCCAGGCGTTCGAGCCGCCGGCGGCGCCCGTGAACGCCAGGAAGCGCTGCAGATCCTCGCTCAAGCGGTCGATGGCCGGCCCCGCGGGCGTGCTGGTCGTGGCCGCCACCTGGTCGTCCGGGTAGGGCGTCGGGTCGAGATCGCGCAGGGCCTGCTCGCCGTCGGTGGTGAGGACTTTGTAGCGCGTGAGCTCGACGTCCCAGTTGCCGATCAGGACGAAGGAGAGCAGCTTGCCCTGGCCGAGCACGTCCTCGGGACGCCAGAGCGAGGGGCGGGTGCGCAGCAGGGCGAACTCGGGCGCCTTGCGCTCCGCGCCCGCGGTCAGCCCGGCGTTGATGCCGGCGACAAACGCTGCGATTTGCGCCCGGACGCCGGGGGCGAGGAGGGGTAGCTGACGCAGGGACGATTCGACGAAGCCGATGCGCCGCGACTGGCGGTCCAGGGCCAGCGTCTGCTCGCCGAAGAGCTCCGAGAGGGTGCCGCGTTGCGTGCGCAGCCTGAGCTCCAGCTGAAAGGCGCGGTCCTGAGCCTGGCAGAAGCCGAGCCCAAACCAGGCGTCATCCTCGGTCCCGGCTTCGATCTGGGGGATGCCGTAAGCGTCGCGGCGGATGCCGACGGCGGCTTGCAGGGCGGGCAGACGCAACGTGCCGCGCGTCTGCGGCAACCGCGCGCCGAGGAAGAGCTTCAGCAGGCGGGTGCGCGCGTTGATCAAAACGGCGTGACCCAGTGCCAGACCGCCTCGACAGCCTCGACGGCGGTGAAGCCGTCGAGCCAGCGGGCCTGGTGAATCGCGTATTCCTGGAACAGCTTGAGGGCAACCAAGGCCACCAGTATGACGCCCAACCGGCGTCCCTTCAGCCTTTCCTCCAGGCCGAACTGCCGCCGGCCGGTCACGAAGAGGAACCAGAACTCGAAGAGGTTGGGGAAGAACAGCAGCAGGCCGCGGGATTGCGTGACCTCAAACGCCAGGAAGCCGGCGAAGCGGTAGCCGAAGAGCCCGGCAGCGACGTTGCGCTCCGTCCCCTGCCAGCGCAGGGCGACGAGCAGGAACGTGAGGAGGTATGCCTGATCGAGGTACTTGTCGAACGCCTGGTAGTCGTTGACGCCACCGAGGTGGATGAGGTTCATCAGGAACAGGTCGCTCTGGTCGACGGCGATGGCGATGATCGCGCCGTAAAACGGCCAGCGCAGCACCGGCAGCGAACCGGCCAGGCGCGCCGCGGCGATGATCCACATCTCGGTCGTCACGTGCGTATCGTAGCGGTGGGAGCGGTCGGCGGACGGGGAACGAATAAGCGGATGGCGTCTGCAGGGGTTTCGGTGCGTCCGCCGAGGAACGCCGGCGGATGTGCCAGAAGCCGGGCTCGACCCGGCTTCTCGATGGGTGACGTTGCGGACGCTAGGCCGAGGCTTCGACCTTGATCGGCGCGTGCGAGGCTTCGCCGCTCTCCAGCGCCGCGAGGATCTTCTCGACGAGAAGCCGGGCGGACTCGGCGCTGATCTCCACGGCGACTCGGGTGGGAGAGCCCGCGGCTTCGTTGACGAAGTCGATGTTCAGGCTGTGCTCCAGCGGCGCGTGAAAGGGGTGGTCGAAGTAGACGTTGGCCATGTCGACACGGAACCAGCCCTGCGGCCCCTTGGCGCTGCCGAACATCTCTGCTTTTTCGGTGATGTAGGTACACATATCGCTTCGCTCCTGGGAACAAGGAACAGGGAACAGGGCCCCGCCCTAACGCGGAGATTCTAGCTCACGGCGACGCCGTCCGGCACATCCGCCGTGCGCAGGCCACGCAGGTTACCTCCGCGGCTGAGGCTGCAGGAATTGCCGGGCAGGACTATAGCACAGGGCGGGCCAGGTGGAGGACAACCGGGTCTGGTCTATGCGGCGGTGGTGAGGCCGGGCGCGTCGCTTTCGTCCCAGACTTCGACGCGGTTGCGGCCGCGCTCCTTCGCCTTGTACATGGCCCTGTCTGCCAGGCCGATCAGGACCTCAATGTCGGTGCTGTGGGCAGGCGCGAACGCCAGGCCGATTGAGATGGTCACGGGACCGACGGGCTCCAGGTTCTCGCCGCTGAGGGGCGCCGCTTCGACGGCCGCCCTCAGACGGTTGGCCACGAGAATCGCCTCGGACGGCGGCGTGTCGCTGAAGACGACGAGAAACTCCTCACCGCCGTAGCGGTAGACGTGATCGTCATCGCGCACGGCGCTGCTCAGAACAGACGCCACCTTTTGCAACGTGACATCGCCGACGCGATGACCGAATTCGTCGTTGAACCGCTTGAAGTGGTCGATGTCCACCATCGCCACGACGGCGCTCCTGCCGCTCGCGACGAGGCGAGCCAGACGGTCTGCTTTGTCCTCGTCGAGCTGCCTGCGGTTGGGCAGGCCGGTCAGGGCATCGTGGTGGGCGCGGCGCTCGCTGTTGTCGGTGGTGTCCGCGGCGACGATTGCCGTCGCCACCTGCGAAGCCATCATCTCCAGTATCCGCTCGTCCTCGCGGTGGTAGCGCTCCGGCTCTCTGGCCCAGCACGAAAGCGTCCCAACCACCCGGGCGCCAACGATTAGCGGCACGATCAGCCCGGACTCGAGCAGAGACGGCTGGTGAGCCTGCGCTGACGGTCCAACAACCGTTACGTCCAAATCCGGCGGAGTCATCATGCGCTCACCGCCGTGATCGATGCGCAAGGTCCGGCCCCGCTTGGCCGTAAGCCCAGTGGGACCCTCCCCGAGCGGGACCGGTTCGAGCCCGGGGACGCCGGCGACATCGAGACCTGTTGAGGTTAAGGCGCCGGCTACAACAAGCTCATTGCCGCGCAGGATGCGTAAGACCGCCATCTCTGCACTCATGATTTTCAGCGATTCATGAAGCGTCGCCTGGACGACATAGCGCAGGCTCAAGGTGGAGGTGATTTCCGAGAACACGTTATTGAGCGCGTTGAGTTGGTCATTGCGATCCTGCAAACGACTGGTTGTCTCTGCCAGCACCAGGCGCTCTCCCTTCATCTCGTGCATGACTTGCTGAATGTGACGGGACATGAAACGGCCATATAGCACGAGGCTGAAGGCCCCGGCCAACCCGAGGGCGAGCGCCACCTTCTTCAAGACTGCCATTTTCTCGTCGAAGGTACCGCGTAACGCGAGAGACTCGGCAGCGAGTTCGGGCACCCGGCTACTGGTGATCTCCAGCACGGCACCCAACCTCAACTGCAAGCTACGTAGGTTGGAGATTGAGGGTTCGGCATAGTAGGCCTGGAGCGCTTCCTGCACCTTTTGTCTTTCAGAAGCAGCCAGCTGCTGGACTTGAATGTCGTCGGTCCGCAAGAGCAGAATCGTCAGCTGTCCGCGGAGGTATTCGAGAGTCGTTTGGAAGGCGCTCGTTTCGTTCAGGGAAAGCGGGACCACGGCTCCAGATGTGGCCGGATTCGGCGGGTCATCGACAGCGCGTGCAATCTCGACCCTGACCGTCTCCTGCATCTCGGGTGTCAGAGCCAGGAATTCTGCCGACGCCTGGTACGATTGCACACGGCGCGACAGGATGTCTAACAGGTCGCGCAGCTTCTCCGATGATTCAGCGGCCATCAGGGCCGTCTCCGACTTGTCCGTCGCCTGGCGCGAGGCGGAGTCCACCTGACCGGTGGTATAGAACACAATGGCGAGGGAGAGCATGGCCACGAGGGTAATGAGGGCCAGCAGCAGCCGAAAAAGCAGCACAGGGCTCCTGAAGTCAGGACGAAGGGAACTGAATTTCACGAAAACCGCCAGAGGGCATTGACCCTACTGCTTGTGTTATCGGCACAACTGGCGGCTGGTTCGTAGAATCAGACGGGCCTGAAGGCTGGAGTGAACGAAAAAATGCTCAGGCGACCGAAGCCTGCGGGGTCTCCTCTTCCCAGACTTCGACGCGGTTGCGGCCGCGTTCCTTGGCCTTGTACATGGCCTTGTCTGCCAGGCCGATCAGGACCTCGACGTCGGTGCTGTGGGCAGGCACAAACGCCAGGCCGATTGAGATAGTCACGGGCCCGACCGGCTCCAGGTTTTCGCCGCTGAGGGGCGCCGCTTCGACGGCAGTCCTCAGACGGTTGGCCACCAGAATCGCCTCAGACGGCGGCGTGTCGGTGAAAACGACGAGAAACTCCTCGCCGCCGTAGCGGTAGACGTGATCGTCCTCGCGCACGGCGCTGCGCAGAACGGACGCCACTTTCTGCAGGGTGACGTCGCCGACGCGATGACCGAATTCGTCGTTGAAGCGCTTGAAGTGGTCGATGTCCACCATCGCGACGACGGCGCTCCTGCCGCTCTCGACCAGGCGCGCCAGAGTGTCTGCCTTGTCCTCGTCTAGCTGCCTGCGGTTGGGCAGGCCGGTCAGGGCGTCGTGGTGGGCGCGCCTGACGCTGGCATCGGTGGTGTCCGCGGCGACGATCGCGGTGGCCGCCGTTGAGGCCATCATTTCCATGATGCGCTCGTCCTCGTCGCTGAACTTATCTTCTGCCAGCGCCCAGCAGGCTAACGTGCCCACCACCCTGGCACCGACGACCATGGGGACGATCAGTCCCGACTGCATCGGCGAGCGGTTGGACTGCTCAGCCGGGCTGCTGCCAGGGGTGCGCTGCACCATGGTGCCCATGAGCTGCTCAGCGTCTTTGTCGATGCGCAGGGTCCGGCCTCGCTTCGCCGCACGCCCGGTGGGCCCTTCACCGAGGGGGACGGGCGGCAGGCCTTCGAGCATCTGGCCGTCTGAGGTCAGCGCACCTTCGACGATCAGTTCAGAGCCGCGCAAGATCCGCAGCACGGCCAGGTCGGCGCTCATGATCTGCATCGATTCGCGCATGGTCGCGTTGACCACGTAGCGCAGGCTCAGCGTGGACGTGATCTCAGCAAACACGTTGTAGAGCGCGTTTAGCTGGTCGTTGCGGTACTGCAGACGTTCGGTTGTCGAGGCGAGGGCGTTACGTTCATGGCTCAGGTCTTCGATATTCTTGCGAATGCGCTGGGCCATGTAGCGGACGAAGAGCAGAACGGCGATCCCTACGCCGAGCACCGTCAGGAGAATCGCCAGGCGCGCCAGGTTCGACACGTCCTGCACGTGGCCCAGACCAGCCCTGGCTTCAGTGCCGAGGACAGTGGCGCGCTCGTCCGTGAGATCGAGGGCCGCCTCCAGGTTCACCAGCAACCGCCGGGTGTTGCCGGGAGACGGATTGGCGAAGAACTGCGTCAACGCCAAGGTACCGGTAGCGGACAGTTCCTCAACCTGCTGCCTGGATGCGTCATCGCCCGTGGTCCCGCGAAAACTCTCGTAGGCAGACATCAAGCCGTTTACAGTCTGCACGACGATCAAGGACTCGGAGGGAGTGAGCCGCACGGGCGGGCTGTTTGTGCCCTGAGCGGGAGCACCCAGGTCCGTCCGCGCCAACTCGGCGAGGATTACGCTCCTGTTTTCTTCGGGCAGCGCAAGGAACTCAGGCGACTTAACGTATTCGTCAACCTTGTGTTGGAGGAGACCAAGCAGCTTCGCCAGTTCTGCTTCTGACTCGGCAGCGAGTAGAGCGGTCGCCGAGGTGTCTTGAGCCTTCGCCGTCGTGGACTTGACACGGCTCACACTGATCAGCACGACCACGGTAATGGACGCGAGTGCCAGTACCAGCACCACGAGAAAGGCGCGGAGCAAGGCCATCGAATTGAGCCTCTGCGAAAGTCGAGCCATCACGGGAACCTCTCAGGCATGAAGGAGTCTCTCCGAGTGTGGTATCGGTAATTCGACCCCGGATTGTTAGGTAGTGCCCTGATGGGCCGGTGACGCGTTAGCTCAAGCGGCGGGGGTGGCGCTGCCCATCAAGCGCTCTTCTTCCCAGACCTCAACGCGGTTGCGGCCGCTTTCCTTGGCGTGGTACATGGCCTTGTCCGCCATTTCGATCAGGGAATTGATGTCCGTGCCGTGATCGGGCATGAGCGCGAGGCCAATCGAGATCGTCACGGGACCTACGGGCTCGAGCTGGTCGCCGGTCAGAGGGGTGGTCTGGACCGCGGAGCGCAGGCGGTCTGCCGCCGCGAGCGCTTCCGTGCCGGAGGCGCCGCGGAAGATGGCGACGAACTCCTCGCCGCCGTAACGGTAGATCAGGTCGCCTTCGCGCATGGCGTTGCGCATCACGGAGGCGATCTTCTGCAGTGAGACGTCGCCAACGCGGTGACCGAAGTCATCGTTGAGGCGCTTGAAGTGGTCGATATCGATCATGGCGACCGCGGCGCGCTGCCCCGAGTCTGAGAAGCCGGAGAAGTGGCTGGTGATGTCCTCGGTCAGCTGGCGGCGGTTGGGCAGGCCGGTCAGCGGGTCGTGCATGGCGCGGCGCTCGCTGGTCTCGGCGTGATCGGCGGCAACGACGGCTGTTGCCACCTGCGAGGCCATCATCTCGAGGACCTTTTCGTCTTCCTCGCTGTAGGCGTCCTGCTGCCGCGACCAGCAAGCCAGCGTGCCGACGACGCGCGCGCCGACGATCAGCGGCACGATGATGCCGGATTCGACGCCTGAATTAGGGTCCTCCGGGTCGGTGGAGGGTCCGAGAAGAGACTGGGCACCGTGGCCGATGCGCATGCTGCGGCCGCGGCGGGCCACGCGCCCCGTGGGCCCTTCGCCCAGGGGGACGGAGCCCAGGTTGGGGACCTCTTTGCCCACGTCCGTGAGGTTGCCGACGACAACGAGCTCGGCGCCCTGGAGCAAGCGCAGCACGACCATCGTCGAGTTCATGACGCGCAGGGTTTCGCGCAGGGTGGCGCTGATCACGTAGTGCATGCTCAGCGTGTCGGTAATCTCAGAGAAGACGGCGTAGAGGGCGCTGAGCTGGTCGTTGCGGTACTGCAGCGTCCGCGTGGTTTCGCGTAGCGCCGTGCGTTCGGTCTCGCTGTGCGTGAAGGCGCGGCTGATCAGGCGGCTGACGAAGAACGTCGACATCGCCATGGTGCCGGCCATGACTACCAGACCGACGACCATGACCAGCCGGGCGGTGTTGGTCGCCGCGTTGACCGAGGACTGCTCGCTGGTGACGCTCAGGGCGAGCTGGTCGCCGGCGAGGTTGAGGCTCTGGCCGAGCGCCACGACGCTCGACAGCATCTCGCGGAAATTCCCTGCCGAGTCGTCGTCCAGGTAGGCCTCGAGCGCCGATTGCAGGCGGTCCCTATCGGTGACCACCTTGCTCAGATCGACGCCACGCGCGCCGGCAACCAGCTCATCGATCTGCAGCGAATACAGGTCGATGCTGCGCTGGAGGGTGATCGCGTCGCGGTCGGACATGGGAATCGAAATGAGAGGCAGGGGTCCCGCGCCCGCGCCGGGGTTGTCGACGCCCTGGGAGACCGCGGTGAGGAACTGCGCCTTCTCGGCGGCCGTCAAGGTAATGAACCCCTCAGACGCGAGCATGAAGTTGAAGCTGTTGATCAGCAGCACCATGAAGGGCTCGCGCAGGCCGGCCTGGATCTGCGAGTCAGCAATCGCGGCGTTGGACTGCGAGGCGGCCGAGCGCGAGCGTGAATCGACGCGCGACGAGGTCAGCAGGACGGCGCCAATGGCGACCATGGCCGTACAGACGACTACGGCCAGATAGAGTCGCAGCAGAGAATGCGGCGAAAGCGCACGCAAAGCGCCGCCCAAGGTGCCCATCAGAAACAGTATCGACACTTCTGAATTGCTGCTGAATGTGGGTAAATCGGCCGCTAAGGGCTGAGGTCAGGCTTCGATAACCCTCACGGGCGAGCCACCCAACCAGGCGAGGACGTCATCGACCGCCTCGCCGTAGAAGCGATCGTAGGTTTCCGACGTTACGTAGCCGAGGTGGGGCGTGATCAGCGTGTTGTCGAGCTGGAGGAAGGGGTGATCTGGCGGCAACGGCTCCTGGTCGAAGACGTCGAGGCCGGCGCCGGCGATGCGCCGCTCGCGCAGCGCCGCGATCAGCGCTGCCTCGTCGACGATCGGCCCGCGCGACGTGTTGACGAGGAACGCCGTGGGCTTCATCAGCGAGAGCTCCCGCGCGCCGACGAGGCCGCGAGTGCGGTCACTGAGGACGAGGTGGACGCTGAGCACATCGGCCTGGGAGAACAGATCGTCTTTGCTGACGAGTTGCGCGCCCACCTGCTGCGCCCGCTCCGCGGTCAGGTTCTGGCTCCAGGCGATGACGTTCATGCCGAAGGTGAGGCCCACCCGCGCCACCTGCGAGCCGAGGTTGCCCAGGCCGAGGCAGGCGAGGGTGGCGCCGTGCAGCGTCGGGCCGATAGTCGTCTGCCAGCGTCCGGCGCGCGTCGCCCGGTCCTCCTCGGCGATGTGGCGCACGCAGCCGATGATCAGGCCCCAGCTGAGCTCGGCCGTGGGCGTGGCCTGGCCGCCGGTGCCGCAGACCAGCACGCCGCGGTCTTTGGCCGCCTGCATGTCGAAGGCGGCGTTGCGCATACCCGTGGTGACCAGCAGCTTGAGGTTGGGCAGGCGCTCGACGAGACTGCGCGGGAAGGCAGTACGCTCGCGCATGGCGACGATGACGTCGAAGGGCTCAAGGCGGCGCGCGAGGGCGGTTTCGTCCGAGAGGTGGTCGCGAAAGGCCTCGATGTGCGAGTCGGGCGGCAGCCTCTCCCAGCCACCCTTCGAGAGCGCGACGCCCTGGTAGTCGTCGAGCACGGCGATGCGGACCATCGATTCCTCCTTGAAGCCTTCCCCAACCGACGCCGGTGCTAGGATAAGCGCACTCGAGCGCCCCGGCTCCACCGAGGCCTTCCCGCCGCTCGAATCCGTCCAGACCGTCCATTAGCAACAGGAGTCTAGAAGATGATTTACGAGCTGCGCATCTACGACGCCATGCCCGGCAAGCTGCCCGCCCTCAACGACCGTTTCGCGAACATCACGATGGGCTACTTCGAAAAGCACGGCATCAAGCAGGTGGGGTACTGGACGGACGTGATCGGCACCAGCGGGCGGCTGACGTACATGCTGGCGTTCGACGACATGGCGCACCGTGACCGGGCCTGG
>DATDOP010000098.1:0-13879 GCA_035293185.1 Dehalococcoidia bacterium
TTCGGCTCAAATCGGCCTTCTGCTAGGGGGCCGACCGGCCCTCTAAACACCGGCTATTAAGCCCTTCGCAGACGACGAGCTCCTGCCTAGGCTGATTCGAGAGAAGCCCGGACACGAGGATGTTCGGCGAAGAGTGGAGGCGACGCTCTCGCCTCGGAGGGATCAAGCCATGTCAAATAGACGATCGTTCTGGTGTATGGCCGTGGTTGCTGTAGTCGCAGCCTTCATGGTCGCAGCCTGCGGAGGCGATGAAGAGGAGGGCCCAACCCCACCGGCAGGAGCGCTCTCCGGCAATCTGGAGATCTTCAGTTGGTGGACCACCGGCGGCGAGGCGGCCGGCCTGCAGGCCATGTACGACCTCTATCCCAAGACCTGTTCACCTGACGTGAAAATCGTCAACGCCACCGTTGCCGGCGGCGCAGGCTTCAACGCCCGGCAGGTCCTGACCACTCGCATGCTCGGCGGCGACCCGCCTGGATCGTTCCAGGTCCACATGGGCCACGAACTGACCGACACCTGGGTGGCCACTGGCTACATGGAGCCACTGGACTCCCTCTTCGCTGAACAGAACTGGAACAACATCTTCCCCAAGGGCGTCCTCGACATCGTTTCTTACGAGGGCAAGCCTTACTCGGTGCCGGTGAACATCCACCGCGCCAACGTCCTTTGGTACAACAAGAAGGTCTTCACCGATAACAACCTGAAGGCGCCGACGACCTTCGCTGAGTTCTTCCAGGTCGCCGACGCGCTGAAGGCGAAGGGCATCACTCCCCTGGCCCTGGGCGACAACGGAATCTGGACCTCGACTCAGTTGTTGGAGACCGTACTCATCGGTTCTCTCGGAGCCGAAGGCTACAAGGGCCTCTGGACCGGCACGACCGATTGGAAGAGCGCGAAGGTCACGCAGGCCCTGAGCGACTTCCAACGTATGCTCACCTACGTGAACAGCGACCACAGCTCGCTGTCCTGGGACCAGGCCAACGACCTCGTGATCAAGGGCCAGGCCGCAATGACCATCATGGGCGACTGGGCTCACGGCGATAACGTGGCAAAGAAGTTCGCCGACTCCGGCTGGATTCCCACGCCCGGTTCGGCCGGCATCTACGACGCGCTTTCGGACACCTTCGGCCTGCCGAAGAAAGCCCCGAACCCTGAGGCCGTCAAGTGCTGGTTGAAGCTGGCCGGATCGAAGGAAGGCCAGGAGGCCTTCAACCCTAAGAAGGGCTCGATCTGCGCCCGTACAGACTGCGACGCCAGCCTCTTTGACACCTATCTGCAGTCGGCAATGCAGGACTGGAAGAAGGACACCATCGTCCCCAGTCTCGCCCACGGCGCCGCGGCATCGCAGGGCTGGGTTGAGGAGATCAACGACGCCACAACGGTCTTTGTGACTGACCGCAACGTCAGTGCCTATCAGGGCCGGCTTTCCCAGGCTTGCGTGAACGCCAAGGTCTGCAAGACTACGGCCACACGCTAGAGCCTGCGGAATCAGGAAGGCCCTGAGATGAACGAAGCCGGAGCAGCAGAAAGCGTCAACGCAAAGCCCTCGCTGCTCCGGCCTCGCCGTTTCCCCCGCTTACGCTCGCTCGCCAGCGACCGCGTTATCGCCATGGGACTCATCGTCCCTTCCGTGTTCGCGGTCTTGATCTTTGTTTACGGCTTCATCGGTTGGAGCGCTCTTGTTTCAGTGAGCCAGTGGGACACCGTCCGCCCGGATTACAGTTTCGTCGGCCTCGATAACTTCGAGGAGCTGTTCCACAACTTCCGCTTCCTCATCGACGTCCGCAACACGGTCGTTTTCACCGTCCTGTTCGTCCTCTCCTGCCTGGTCATTGGCTTCGTCTTGGCGTCGCTGCTGGACAGACACATCAAAGGTGAAGGCGTCTTTCGCAGCATTTACCTCTTCCCCATGGCGGTGTCATTCATCGTCACGGGCGTCGCCTGGCGCTGGCTCCTGGCGCCTCGCGCCGGGGTCAACTTGCTGGCTGAGAAGCTGGGCGCCGGCAACCCGGACTACGGCTGGTACACGGACCCCACCGTGGTCTTCATCCACCCCACATCTCGCCTCGGCGAATCCCTCGATGCCGTGGGCCTCGGCTTCATCGCCGACGCGAACTTCGGTATCCCCTTGGCCATGTTCTCGGTGGTCATCGCCGCGACCTGGCAGATGTCGGGCTTCGTCATGGTGCTCTACCTGGCCGGCCTGCGCGCGATTCCCGAAGAGCTCAAAGAGGCAGCCCGCGCCGACGGCGCTAACGAACTGCAAGTCCTGCGACGCATCTCCCTGCCTCTGCTCCGTCCCGTGACGCTGAGCGCGATGATCATCCTCGGCCACCAGTCACTCAAGATCTTCGACCTGGTGGTCTCCATGACCCAGCGCGGCCCCGGCTTCGCCACAGACGTGCCAGCGCTCTTCATGTTCGAGACCACCTTCCAGGGCAACCATTTCGCGCGCGGCGCGGCAATCTCGATCGTGATGCTGGTCAGCGTCAGCATGCTGGTGGTTCCCTACTTGTTCTGGAGCCTGCGCAAGGAGGCGCGGCTGTGACCATTCCGTGGTCCCGGATTGGCATCTACACCGTCCTGGTCGCCGTTGCGCTGCTCTACCTGCTGCCGATCTACGTGCTGGCGGTTACGGGCCTCAAGAGCTTCACGGAGGTGAGCCTGGAGCAGATGTGGGACCCGCCGTCCGGTTTCCACTTCGATTCCTTCCGCCAGGCTTTCGAGGCGCTGGATAGCAATCTGGCGAACAGCTTCCGGATGGTCATCCCCGCCACGATCATCTCCTGCCTCCTCGGCTCGATAAACGGCTACGTCCTGACCAAGTGGCGCTTCCGCGGCTCTGACATGCTCTTCTTCTTCCTGCTCTTCGGCATGTTCATCCCCTACCAGAGCATCCTCATCCCGCTGGTCAAAACGCTGCAGGCCATTGGCGTCTACGGCAGCCTCTGGGGCCTCGTCGTGACGCACGTGATCTACGGCATCCCGATCACCACCCTGATCTTCCGCAACTACTACACCAACATCCCGACAGAGCTCGTTGAAGCGGCGAGGATCGACGGCGCCTCGATCTTCGGCATATACACCCGCATACTTTTCCCGCTGTCTTTGCCGGGCTTCGTCGTCGTGGCGATCTGGCAGTTCACGTCCATCTGGAACGACTTCTTGTTTGCCGCCACCGTGACGAGCAACCCCACGATTCAGCCGGTGACCGTGGCGCTGAACAACCTCGCTGGCAGCTTCATCGTCGAGTGGAACGTGCAGATGGCCGGAGCGCTGATTGCAGCTCTACCGACCCTGCTGATCTACGTCTTCCTGGGGCGCTTCTTCATCCGTGGCCTCATGGCCGGCGCACTGCGAAGCTAGACTGAGGAATCGATGGCTAAAGTCGTCTACGAACACGTCACCAAGCGCTTCGGCGATGTCATTGCCGTCAACGACCTCTCTCTGGAGATCGAGGATCGTGAGTTCCTCGTCCTGGTCGGCCCCTCCGGCTGCGGCAAATCAACCGTCATCCGTCTCCTCGCCGGCCTGGAAACGCTCACCTCAGGCAGCATCTACCTGGGCGACCGGCTTGTGAATGACGTGCCCGTCCGCGACCGCGACATCGCCATGGTCTTCCAGTCCTACGCGCTCTACCCGCATATGACCGTCTTCGACAACATGGCCTTCGGGCTGCGCATGCACGGCGCTTCGAAAGAGAGCATCCACCGGCGCGTGCAGGACGCGGCAGAGGCCCTGGGCATCGAAGACCTGCTCAAGCGCCGGCCAGCGCAGCTCTCCGGCGGCCAGCGCCAGCGAGTTGCGCTCGGCCGCGCCATCGTGCGTGAACCCCAGGTCTTTCTTTTCGATGAGCCCCTCTCGAACCTCGATGCCAAGCTGCGCGTCCAGACCCGCACCGAAATCAGCAAGCTGCACCAGCGCCTGGGCACCACCTTCATCTACGTCACCCACGACCAGGTAGAAGCCATGACCATGGCCACGCGCATCGCAGTGCTCAAGGACGGCCTGCTGCACCAGGTGGGCACTCCGGAGGAGCTCTACTTCCAGCCGGACAACCTCTTTGTCGCCGGTTTCATCGGCAGCCCGGCCATGAACTTCGTCCCCGGCGTACTCAAAGGCACGGCGGAGCAGATGACGCTGGACGCCGGGTCCCTGCAAATCGCCTTTTCCCCGCAGCGCTCACAACACTTGGCCGCGCAGGCGGGGACCGAAGTTCAGCTCGGAATCCGGCCCGAAGACATCTATGCGTCCGATCTCGTCCCAGCGCACGTCAACGGGGCGCAGGTCGCCGCGCACGTCGATGTCACGGAAATGCTGGGCAGTGAGACGCTACTGCACATCGATATCGATCAGCACCGTCTGCTCGCCAAAGTCGATCCCAGGACGCGCGCCCGGGCCGGAGAGGCCCTTCAGGTGACCCTCGACGTCGACCGCCTGCATCTCTTCGACGCCCAAACTGAGAAAGCAATCGACAAGATCGAGGTGCCCGCTGAGCTGCGGGAAGCAGCGGCCGCCCGCCTGCCAACCTTGGCTCCGGAGGTCGTCAGCCCGGCGTAGGACCTCCGCCGCTGACCATACGCGCAAGGCCGTGGACACGCCCGGCCCGCCAGACGTCACGAAACCCGCGACGCCTCAGCCTTTGATCACGGCAAGAGGCCGCATCCGCGCCACGCGCCGCGCGATGCCCGCCTTCTCCAGCACGTCGACGACGCCGGCGACGTCTTTGTAGGCCTCGCTGGCCTCTTCCGCGAGCGCGGCCTTGTTGTGGGCCCGCACCAGGATGCCCTGCCGCTCCAGGCGCTGCGCGATGTTGACGCCCTTGAGCAGCCGGATCGCCTCGTGACGGCTGCGGATCCTGCCCGCGCCGTGGCAGGTCGAGCCCCAGGTCTCCGCCATCGCCCGCTGCTCCCCCACGCAGATGTAGGAGTAGCGGCCCATATCGCCGGGGATCAGCACGGGCTGCCCCACCTCGCGGTAACGGGCCGGCACCTCCGGGTGGCCGGCGGGAAAGGCGCGCGTCGCTCCCTTGCGGTGCACACACAGCTCGATCTCGCGACCCTCGTAGTTGTGGCGCTCGATCTTCGCAATGTTGTGGGCCACGTCGTAGACCAGTCGCATGCCGAGCTCCTCAGCGCTGCGTCCGAAGACCCTGGCGAAGGAGCGGCGCACCCAGTAGGTGATGTACTGCCGGTTAGCCCAGGCGAAGTTCGCAGCAGCGTTCATCGCTGCCAGATAGGCGCTCCCCTCCGGTGATCGCACGGGTGCGCAGGCCAGCTGCTTGTCCGGCAGGTGAAAGCCGTAACGCTCGCTGGCGCTCTCCATCACGTCGAGGTAGTCCTGACAGACCTGATGGCCGAAGCCGCGCGAACCGGTGTGCAAGAAGACCAGCACCTGACCCGGCTCGCCCAGCCCGAAGCAGTCGGCCGCCCGGCGGTCGTACACTTCTTCCAGGGCCTGGACCTCCAGAAAGTGATTGCCGGACCCCAGCGTGCCCAGTTGCGCCGCGCCTCGCTTGCGCGCCCGCTCGCTGACCGCAGCCGGGTCGGCGCCTGACAGATGACCGCTGCTCTCCGTCGCCTCCAGGTCGTCCGGCCAGCCGTACCCGTGCTCGATCATCCACCGCGAGCCCTTGACCATCACGTCGTCCAGCTCAACATTGGTCAGCGTCAGCGGCCCCTTGCCGCCCAGGCCCGCCGGTACGTCGCGGAATAGCTGGTCCGCCAGCTGCTTCATCTGCCCGGCGATCTCATCCCGGGTCAGGTTTGTCAGCAGGATGCGGGTGCCGCAGTTGATGTCAAAGCCCACGCCTCCAGGAGAGACGACCCCGTCTTCGACGCGCATCGCCGCCACGCCCCCGATCGGAAACCCATATCCCCAGTGGATGTCTGGCATCGCGAGGGATCGCCAGACGATCCCCGGCAGCATCGCCACGTTGGCAGCCTGGTCCAGCGCATGCTCCTCAGCCAGCAACTCCAGTAGCGACTCGTCGGCGTAGACTCGCGCCGGCACCAGCATGCCTGGCTTATAGGACGCCGGCAGCTCCCACCGATAGTCGTCCACCCGTTGCAGGACCTTGCGCCACTCGACCATGCCCGTCACCTACATCCCCCATCTACATGTCGAAGACGACGCGCGCGGCGTAGCCCTCGCTTGCCTGCTCCACCGACAGCATGTGCCGCGTCACACCCTTGATCATGCCCCGTACATCGTGGCGTGCCTCGTCCAGCTCCTCGCCAAACGCCGTGCCCCTCACCGCCTGCCCTTCGATTTCAACTTCGAAGCGGCTGAACACCAGGTTCTCCACCTCGGTCAGCAATAGCAGTTCCAGCAGCCAGTTCGAAAGCATGTGCTCCATGTCCCGCCCGCTCGTCTCGACCTGCCGGTTCAGACGCTCCCGCACCCTCGCCGGGTCGACCATCAGCGAGTACATACCCTCGGCAGCAGCCGCAAACGCCGCCGCCAGCGTGGCGCCTCGCGCAACGATGCCGGCATCGGCGGTATGCTCCAGTACCTCGTACGAAGCTTCCACGGTGAATCTAACCTCAAGCCTCTCGAGCGACGGCCAGCGGCTTCAGCCTGTCTCCTACCTCTTTCAGCGGCTGCAGCACGAGGACCGGCACGTTGCTGCGGATCAGCCGGTCGGTCACGCTGCCCAGCGTCCAGCGCACGAAGCCGGTGCGGCCGTGCGAGGTCATTATCACCAGGTTCGGCGGATTCTCCCGCAGGTCTTCCACCAGCGCGGGGCCCGGCAGGCCGTAAAGGACGTCTGTCTCCACCAGTTGAGTCGTTTCCAACTCCAACTTCGCCTCAGAGAGATACAGCGATGCAGTGAGCGCCTGCGATTCGACGACGTCTGCTGCCAGGCTGCCGATCGCGTCCGCGTCCTGTGACGCCGGGGCCGCGATCACCTGCACCAGCCGAATGCGAGCCCCCAACCGCTCAGCCAGGCGCTTGACCGCCGGCAGGGCCTCGGCGGCCAGTGCAGATCCGTCGAGGGGTACGGTAATCGCCTCGATCTGCAGCGGCACCGAAGCGTGCGGGCCCACCACCAGCACCGGACACGGCGCGCCGCGGATCACCTTATCCGCCACACCGCCGATACGCTCCGGGTCCTCGCTCAGCGTGCGCCCGTGGGTCGACATCAACAGCAGATTGACGTCCGGTCGTCGCGCTTCTTCCAGCACTTCCACCTGCGGCTCCCCGGTCCGGCAAACGCCGTCGACCGGCATCCCGTACTGCGCTTCGGTCCGCCGGCACACTTCGTCTATGTAGGCCTCGCTGGCCTTGAGGAGCTCCTCCTCGTTGTCAGCAGTTGCGCACACTGAAAGGAGCCGCACACGCAGATTCTCCAGAGGCTTGAGGGCGGCAATGAACGCTATCGGCAGCTCTGACGCCTTTGACCCGTCCAGTGGTATCAGGACCGTGAATTCAGCCATGTGCGCCCTCCCGTCCCCTTTCAAACCGAGATTGCGCTCCGGCGTCCATCTTCAACAGTGCTGGACGGCTCTGCCGTTCGACCCGAAGCCGCGGCAAACACCAGACCTTCGCCAACCAGTCCATTCGGCACGTCCTCTTGCGACTTCCGGCACTGGCGCCGGGCGCTACCAGGGAAGAGACTGAACGCAACCTCACGCCTCGGTGGCCAAGGGCACGCTTGCCCTCAGGACCTGGAATCGGCAAAGGAGAAGGACGATGCCTCAGGCGTTTTCGATTGCCTACGGACTCGATCTCAACACGGAGCTCTCGAGCTTCTGGGCCTGGCTGCACGATGCGCAGGCGATCCTCGCCGGCACAGAGGAAGGCAACCCCCTGATCCGCCAGATCGTTGAGAGCCAGCGTGCTCACATTGTCCGGCAGGCCCATGAGCAGTCTGATCCCGAGCTCGCGCGATTCAGCCTGACCGTCGCGGTAGCGCTGGTCGGCTTCCACTACGCGTCCAACCAGAAACTCCTCAACGGGCTGAGGGACTACGGGCTCCTGGAAATGGCCGGTCCAGCCGGCGTTTTCGATACCATCGCTGAAGCATCGCTGGAGGACGGCCGTCCCGACTAAGACGCGCGTGTCACGGAGGAGAGGTCATGGCTGAGGCGCAGTTTGAGGAGGAGGAGGCACTCTCGCCGGAGCAGGAGGTACTGCTGCCGGGCCCTGTGCAGCAGTACCTGCAGGAGATTGGCACCACGCGCCTCCTGACGGCTCAGCAGGAAGTCGAGCTTTCGATCGAGATCGAGAACGGGCGCCTTCTTGCCCGCCTCCAACGCGAGTTGACCGCCAACGGCCAGCCGCTCTCCTACAACGCCGTGGCGGGTTACCTGCTCTCTCAGCTGCGGCGCATCCTCGACAGGTTCCGTGGCGTTCTCGGCAGCGAGGGAGCCTCACACTCAGAACTCCTGTTTGCGCCGTCGCTGCAGCGGGCCATCGAAAAGCAGATCGACACCGACCTCGCCGAGGCGATTGCTGACGTCGTCGGCACGTCGGGCCACCAGGTCGTCGAGGATCTCTGGGTACTTTCGGTCGGCAGCCGCCTGGTCACTGCCTGGCAGCTCGACGCCGGACCGGAGGACGAGACAGCGGTCGCCGCGCTGGCCGAACGCCTGCGCGCGGCCGAGCAGGCAGCAGGCAGTGCCACCGACCACATGCTGCGCGCCAACCTTCGTCTCGTCATCTCGGTTGCCAAGCGCTACCAGAATCGCGGCCTGGCGCTGCTTGACCTGGTGCAGGAAGGCAACCTGGGCCTGATCCGCGGCGTCGAGAAATTCGACTACCGGCGCGGCTTCAAGTTCAGCACCTACGCCACGTGGTGGATCCGCCAGGCCATGTCGAGGGCGATCGCCGATCAGGCCCGCACGGTTCGTCTGCCCGTCCACGTCATCGAGAACGTGAACAAGTACCGCAAAGCGCTCGATTCGCTCATCGTTCAGTTGAGCCGCGAGCCCACCAACGCCGAGCTCGCGGAGCGAATGGGCGTTTCCGTCGCGGCCATCGAGCAGATCCAGGATGCACTCCAGCGCGAACCCGTCTCGCTGGAGCGGCCGCTTTCGCAGGAGCGCGAAGGTACTCTCGAAGACGTGATCGAGGCAGTCGCCGCCACGCCACTCGAAGAAGCGACCGCAGAGCTGCTGCGCGACGACCTCTCAACCGCGCTGCAGATCCTGCCGCCCCGTGAGCGCGAAATCATCACTCTGCGTTTCGGGCTACGGGGCGAGGCGCCGCTCACGCTTGAGGAGGTAGGCAAGCACTTCAATCTCACCCGAGAGCGCGTACGCCAGATTGAGGCACGCGCTATGTCTCAGCTGCGCGAAGCACCGGAGATGCGCTCGCTGGTGGAGTACCTGCACAACGGCAATCACTGAGGCATTTCGGAGCCTCCCGACACACGTAAGGGCGTACGCGTCAACCTAGACTGCGCTGCACTCTGCGGCAGGGAGGAGACAGACGGAAGTCATCTCAAGCTGGAGCGGTCCATTGCAACGAGATGGCTGATCAAGGAAACGCCGGGTCCCCCGAAGCCTGAGATGGCAAAGGGACATACTCCGGTGGCGAGGTGACCGCGTAACACGAACTTCGAATCGCGGAAGTCCGAGTCTAGGGCGCATTGTCTAAGCCGCATTTGGCTTGGGCACTTCACACGGAAGAGGTCACTGGTTCAAGTCCAGTACCGCCCACCATGAAACACTCCAGCGCCTCCGACATACTAGGTTACGTGGTCACTCTAGATTCGTTAGTGGCCCTCAGCCGCACTGTCGGCCGTCGAGAGGACGAGTACCCATGGTTATCTCAACTCGCGGTCGACGGAGAACAGCAATCGGTGACTGGGTTATCACTCCGACGTCCTGACCCGGTTCGAGCCTCTGCTCGCGGGCGGTTGCCCGCCACCGGCGCCCCATGAGTAGCACAAGCAAGCCCTTCATAGCGACCGAGGAGCACTACGCGGACGCACGGATCAACGCCGCGCAGCAGGCGGCGGAAGCCAGGCCTCCATTGGAGCGCGACGGGATTGCAGCTTAGAACAGGCCGCGAGCGCAGCGCCTTCCGCCAGCGTCCTCAACTTCGCATATGCCAGCTGCTCCGGCACTGTCAGATAGATGAACGTGCCGAACCCGCAGTCGGTGCTGGCGATCACGCGCTCCGGCCCGACGATGCTCGCGAAGTTCTTAATCCGGTCTGACACGACCTCGGGATGCTCGATACGATCTTTGCGAATATTTCTCAGAAGGCGCGTTCCGAGCCGACACTATCTGGCCATAGCGTCGACACGGACTATGCAAGACGAGCGGGCCGATTTATTGTTTAGCCCTAAAGCATCTCTGCGACGGAGACATCCGCCGTCACACGGAGGAGACGACCATGCTCAGCGCAGCCGACAACGAAATCATGTGCCGCGTAGGCCCTGGTACGGCGATGGGCGAAGTCATGCGTTGCTACTGGCTGCCCCTTCTCTACTCCTGGGAACTCAAGGCCGAGGGAGAGCCGATGCGCGTGCGGCTGCTGGGCGAGAACTTGGTCGCCTTCCGCGACAGCAGCGGCCATCCAGGTCTCGTAGCAGAGTCCTGTCCCCACCGGGGGGCCTCGGTCTTCTTTGGGCGCAACGAGGAAAACGGTCTGCGCTGCGTCTACCACGGCTGGAAGTTCGACGTGAGCGGCGCCTGCGTCGACATGCCGTCCGAACCCGCGGAATCGAACTTCAAGAACAAGGTGCGGACCAAGGCGTACGCCGCGGCTGAGCAGGGGGGCATCATCTGGGCGTATATGGGCGCCGATCAAGCTGATCCGCCGGCCCTCCCCGAGTTCGAGTGGTGCACCATCCCGGAGGAGCAGGTACACCACGCCTACAAGGGCATCTACGAATGCAACTGGGTGCAGGCTATGGAAGGCGACATCGACAGCAGCCACCTTTACCTCCTGCACGCACGCTTGAACCCGGAGGACCCGCCCAACTACGGCGTGTATCACAACGACAAGTCCCCTCACCTGCAGCTGGTGGACACGGATTACGGGCTCTACTACGGCGCCAGTCGCGAGGAGGATCAAAGCAAGACCTACTGGCGCACGACCCAGTTTCTCTTCCCCATCTTCACGATGTTCCCCGCTACGGAGGACGGGACCGTACCGTCGCACATGTACACGCCGATCGACGACAACCTGACCATGCACTGGGGTCTTCGATGGCATCCAGCCCGGCCGTTTACGCACGAGCGCAAGCTGAACCAGTGGATAGGCAAGCTGCCCGAGCAGAACGGCATGGGACCAATGAAAGAGACGCAGCTCGGCCGTATCTTCCCAAACTGGTGGCCGGTGGCCGAGATGGGCAATGACTTCCTCATGGACCGCGAAGTCCAGCGGACCATGAACTTCACCGGCATCCCGACCATTCGCCTGCAGGACGCGGCGATGATCACCAGCATGGGGTCGATCATCGACCGCACCAGGGAGCACGTGGGCACAACGGACGCTATGGTCATTGCCACGCGTCGCAAGCTGATAAAGGCGGCACAGCTGCTGCGTGATGAAGGCATCATGCCGCCAGCATCCCGCAACCCAGCGGCGTATCGGGCCCGGTCCTGCTCAGCCGTCCTGCCGTCAGGCGTCAACTGGATAGAGGCCTTTGCCGACTGGCATTCAGGCAGGACGGTGGTTCCACCGGCGGAGGGCCAGCATATCCAGATAGCCCTGACCTGAGGAGGCCTGTTTTCAAGGGCCTCCCTGCCCGTCGGTCACGGATCAGTTAGCACCTGACGATAGTCCGCCTGTTTTCACCTCGGCATGGGCTTCCGCATCGCCCTTCTGTTGCAAGTGAGTGTCGAAGATCTGGCCGCGGCGAACGACCTTTCGATTTCTGATCGGCTGACCGTGGGCCAAGTACTGAGGCACCCCTGACCGCACTCAAGATCAGGCAATAGTGTCGCCTGGCAGTCCAGGAAACACCATGACGGCTCTCTGTAGGGTTAGCATCGTGCGCGTCCGGGAGAAGCCTCCACCAGCACGATGTCCTGCGGAGGGGAGCTGTCGAGCGCTTAGGCGTACTTTTATGGCCGGACTAGCTCCGCGCCTTAACTTAGTAAGACGCAACCGTGACGTGCTAGAGTCGGCAGCGCCACGTTTTCGCTGACACAGCTTCCAGGACGAGTGACATTTGCGTGACTGAATTGATCGCGAAATGGAAACGGTCCACATGAACTCGCGAGTATGCCGGTTTTTGTTGATTGCGACCCTGTTGTCCGGATGCGGATCGGGGTCCACGACGCCGAGCGCACCCGGCCCGACCATGAGCCCGATGACCCCGGCGTTTCAGCTTACCGGCGATCCGGAGTCCTCCTCGGGTGCGACGTGGACCTACAGGGCGACGACTGACGGAGTCGCGTATGACCTGCGGGGAATCTTGCTGAAACCGCGCGGCCCAGGGCCGTTTCCGGCCGTCATCTTGAGTCACGGTGGCAGGCAAAACGCCCTCGCCATGCTTCCCGCAGCGAGGGAAATGGTGACCTGGGGGCTGGTCGGCATCGCGACCAACTATACGCACGCCACCGACACCGGCGCGCCGATCGGATCGCCGGGTACGGACGGCGAACGCGGCGCCACCCAGTCGAACATTCTGCGTGCGCGTAAGGTGCTGGAAATCCTCTCAAGCCTGGGCTATGTCGACATGAACCGTGTGGCCGCGCACGGTATCAGCAACGGCGGGTTCGTCACAACAGCGACAGTGGCGACGTATCCATCCGCCTTTCTTGTCGCCTCCCATGCGGCTGCGGGAGTGCAGGATCCTGCTAGCGGGTCGCCCCTAAGCGCACCATCCCCGAGCCTGGCTGCCGGAGTTCGTACTCCATACAACATGCACCACGGCGACCCTGATGAGACCAACCCCCTCAGCTCCGACCAGCGACTGGCATCGATCCTCGACGCCAACGGCGTTCCTTACGAGCTGTGGGTCTATCCGGGCGCAGGACACGTGGGCTTCGTCCAGACCCCGGCCTTCTACACACGCATTCGCGCCTGGTATGCGAGATTCGGCTTGATCCCCAGGTAATGACGTAGCCTGCTCTCAGTGAGGGGTCACTGGGGAGGGCATTGCCCAGAAGCCAAGTGCCAAAACTGTGGGCGATAAAGTCCGGCTTCGTGCCTCGAAGGAGCGGCGGCAAGTCCTTAAGGTAGTCATTCAAGCGCCTCTGGAAGGCACGAAGGAGTTGATCGCTGAGGACGCTCAGTATGGATAGAGGCCTTTGCCGCCTGGCATTCGGGCAGGACGGTGGTTCCACCGGCGGAGGGCCAGCAGATCCAGATAGCCCTGACCTGAGGAGGCCTGTTTTCAAGGGCCTCCCTGCCCGTCGGTCACGGATCAGTTAGCACCTGAGGATAGTCCGCTGTTTTCACCTCGGCATGGGCCATTGGCTTTCTTGCGCGCGACAGGATGAGGACATCGTATCTACGCCGGCGCAGCAGCCCCTTGCTGCATAGGTCGATTCACCGGCCGTACTAGCAGCAAGAACAGCGCACAGAACCACCATGAGGCCGCCATCACCAGCACGCTCACCGTGTAGCTACCCGAGATGTCGGCGAGTGCCGCGATCAGCAGTGGGCCCGTGGCTGACGAGATGGTGATGAATGGTCTCGTGATGCCGGAGATGGCGCCCAGGTGCGCGCGGCCGAAGTAATCGGCCCATACAACCTGGTTGAGGCCAACCCACCCACCGAGGCCCAGACCCGCAATCGCACCAGCCACCAGCGCTGTTTGCCCCGGTAAAATCAAAATCGATGTAAGCGATATTCCCGAGTACACCGCGATGACAAGCAGCGTCAAACGGATGTGCAGGCGGTCCGCGAGGAAGCCCCAGAAATAGCGCCCAAGGAAGCTGACGAGCCCGTAGCCGCTGAACGCTGCCGC
>DATDOP010000099.1:0-5114 GCA_035293185.1 Dehalococcoidia bacterium
CAGGTCGGTTCAGTCCGTAGGGGCGAGGCATGCCTCGCCCCTACGGACACGGATCAACCGCCAACTCGTGACAGCGCGAGCACGACGCTCTAAGCTGCGCGCCACCGGCAGGAGGTGACAACATCGACTACGTGCGTCCCGTCGATTTCGCGGCCTTCAAGCCCACCGCGTTCCACAGCCAGTTCATCGCCGACCGCACCACCGGCGTCGACAGCGCGATGCTGATTTGCACGCGCGTGCCGCCGGGCACCGGCACCGGCATCGGCCTGCACGTCCACGTCGCCGACCAGTTCTACTACATCCTGCGCGGCCGCATGCACCTCCAGATCGGCGCGTCCGAATACACCGCCGAGCCCGGCAGCCTGGTCTTCATCCCCGCCGGCGCGCCGCACTGGAACTGGAACGCCGGCGATGAAGACGAGGTCCACGCCGAGCTGATCGTCCCGGCGCCGCTGTCCGGTCATCCCGCCGCCTACGCCGTGCAGGTGCCCGGCCTCACCTCCGCGCCCGCCGAGGACCCCTTTTACGTCCGGCCCCTCGACGAATCGCGTTTCGAGCCCGACCGCTTCTCCGCCATCGCGCTCGCGGACCGCACGACGGGTTCGCGCAGCTGCCGCATCAACGTTGTACAGGTGCCGCCGGGCAAGGGCACGCCGCTCCACCTGCACACTTTCGATCAGTTCTACTTCATCCTCAGCGGCGCCATGCAGCTCCAGATCGGCCTGGACAAGTACACGGCCGGTCCCAACACGTACGTCCTGCTGCCGGCCGGCGTGCCGCATCGCAACTGGAACGACGGCCCGGACATGGAGCGCCATTTGGCGCTGCTGGTGCCGGAGATGCTGCCCGCGCCCGAGGCCGACCCGCCCGTCCGCCTGCCCTAGACCCCCGCCGCGTTCCTTACTACACGTTGCAAATCGCAGGTGAACCGCTGCGGGCTGCTTCTCGCGATCGGCGCTAGGCGCGACGCGCGACGGTGATGATCTCCGGGCTCGCGTCGGTCAGCGGCTCCCGGTCCCAGTCCCCGAACTGCTGCTCGATTGCCAGCCCGGCGCCGGACAGAAACGCGGACAGCGCAGCTCGATCGAGGAACCGCAGCGTGCTCCGGCTGGATTGCGGCCGGTCCCAGCCCAGGCTGGTATACGTCATGGCGAACGAAACACGGTCGCCGTCAACCAGTCTCTCCTCCTCAGCGGCCATGCGTACCACCGCGTCGCCGCGCACAAACTCCAGTTCGCGAGGCCAGCTTTCCCACTCCCGGACCAGCGGGTTGCGCGTTTCGAACACGAAGCGGCCCTGCTCGCTGAGAGCCGCCCGGATCGCAGCCAGAGACGTCCGCAACTCCTCATCCTCGATGAACACCTGGAAGGCATGACCGGTCATCACGATCAGCTCGAACTCTCGATCCCAACCGGCCGCCGCGAGGTCACCGCGGACCCATTCGATGTCTGAGCGCCTGCGTGCTACGTCCAGCATCGCCTCTGCGGGGTCGAGCCCGCATAGCCGCCCCGTGTGTCCTGCTTCGCGGGCCAACCGCAGCAGCTCACCCGTCCCGCAGCCGACATCGAGCACGCTCTCCGCCGCCATCACCAGGGGCAGGTAGAAGCCAAAGTCGCGCCTTCCTTCGCAGAAGACGTCGTACCACTCGGCGAGAAGGGGCTCGGAAAACAAGCGATCGACCACGGCCAGACCGTCTGTCCTAGGACACCTGGTAGCGCTTGATCGCGTCCTTGTCGAAGGCGAGCCCCAGGCCCGGCCTGTCCGGCACCACGATCTGCCCGTCCTCGATCTTTGGCATCTCTTCGTAGAACCGCGACGTCCAGGGCATGTACTCCACCGTCAGCCCGTTGGGGATCCCGGCGATCAGCTGGCACTGGAACTCCGGCACCAGGTGGCTCACCACCGGCAGGTCGAACGCCTCCGCCATGCCCGCCACCTTGACGAACTGCGTGATGCCGCCCACCCGCAGCAGGTCGACCATCACGATGTCGATCGAGCGGTGCTCCAGCAGCTGGCGGAACGGCGTGATCCCGTAGACGTACTCTCCCGCCGCGATCGGCGTCGTCAGCGCGTCGGCGACCCGCGCGAGGCCCTGGTAATCGTCGTGCGCCACCACGTCTTCCAGCCAGAACAGGTGATAAGGCTCGACGCGCCGGCCGATCTCGATCGCCTGGTTCACGTTCCACAGCTGATTGATGTCGCACATCAGGTCGATGTCTTCGCCGATGCCCTCGCGCATCACCCGGATGCGTTCCACGGACGCCGCAACCGTCGGCTCAGCGCCGAGCTGCGTCTTCATCTGCTTGAACCCCATCCCTACCAGCCGCGGTCCCGCCTCCGCCAGGTAGCTCAGCGGGTGCTGGCGCAGCAGCGCGCCCGAGGCGTAGGTCGGCGCCCGGTCGCGGTAACCACCCACCAGCTTCGACACCGACTGCCCCAGCGCCTTGCCCTTGATGTCCCACAGCGCGATGTCCAGCGGCGACAGCGCCAGCGTGAAGATGCCTCCCGGCCCGGAGCCACCGGCAGCCCGCCGCAGCTTCGCGGCCACCGCCTCCGGCCGCATCGGGTCCTCGCCGACGATCAGCTCGCCCAGCGCTTCGACCGCCTCCCGCAGCGCCTTGGTCAACGCCCCGCCGAAGAACGTCAGGCCGATGCCCTGCACGCCGTCGCCGGTCTCCACTTCGACGGACACGAACTCCCGCGTCCCTGCCGGCTCCGGCAGCCCGATGACCAGCGGGTTGTCCGCGGGCGTCTGCAAAATGCGCGTCGTGACCTTGCTGACCTTCACGACTTCACCTCACGCGGCGCCGGGCGGTACTTCGTCATGTTGTCCACGTCCCACTCCTCCCAGCGGCGCTCGCCGAAGTACCACAGGCCGTCCAGCTTCACGAACACGTCGCGGTAGAAGCCCTGCAGCCGCGAGTCCACGGAGCCGTCGCGATTGCGGAACATGATCATGCTGTAGCAGCTCACCTTGCAGCGCTTGTCGTCGCCGTCTTCGAACAGGATCTGCGTGTTGTGGTGCCGGAACCCCGCCCAGGTGTCGACGCCGGTCAGGCGCTTGATGTACGCGGCGATCGCTTCCCGGCCCCTGTACTCCTCGCCGGCGATCTCGACGACGCCGTCCGGCGCGAACAACGCCGCGTAGCCCTCGTAGTCCGCCGTGTCCAGCGCCCGCGAGTAGCGGCCCAGCACGTCATAGATCGCGAACTTGTCCTCTGCGCTCAGCGTGGCTGCCATGTCCGTCCCGTCCTAGCGCACCGGCGGCTCGAACCGGCCGATGCCCAGCGCCTGCTGCACATTCCACTCGTAGATCTCGCTCACGTCGCGCAGGCCGCCCGCCACCCAGGGATGGCTCTGTACCAGCTGCGACGCCTCGTCTTTGCTGTCGGCGCGCAGCACCCAGATACCCACGCCCTCCGTGGTCGGGCCGCTGAACAGGACGCGTCCGGCGTTGTGCTGCGCCTTCATCCAGTCCAGGTTCTCGTGCTCGCGGCCGCGGATCGCCTCCCGCGGACCGATCGACTTGCTCATCACGACGTACCACATCTCAGACTCCTCGTGCTCGCTCAGGCGCTCCTCAGCACGTCGCGCAGAAAACGCAGGCTCAGCGTCGTGAACTCGATCATGTTCGCCTCGCGGTCCGCGATTCCCGTCTCGAACACCTGCGTGCGGCTCACCGGCCCCGCCACGCCGATCGTCGTCTTGCCGGGCGGTGCGCCGGATCGTCCCGGCGTCGGCCCCGCCAGCCCCGACTCGGCGATGCACCAGGTCGCGCCCAACCGCTGCCGCATCGACTCCGCCAGGTGCGTGATCATCTCCGGCGTCGTGCCCTGGTAGCTGACGTACTGCGCCGCATCCGCGCCCGCCAGGGCGGTGCGCGAGTTCAGCGTGTAGGTCACGCCGCCGCCCGCGTAGTACTTCGAGGCGCCGGCCACCCAGAGCAGCGCCGCGGAGGTCAGCCCGCCGGTCGTCGCCTCCGCCACCGCCACGGTCTCCTCGCGCGCAATCAGCAACGCCGCGATTTCGCCGGCCAGCGACTTTTGTTCGTCGGTCAGGAACGCCATGCCTGGCTCTCCTATCACTACGGGTCTCTCTTCCGGGGCATGGGCATCCTACAGCAGGGCAGACCGCAGATAACAGAGAACAGCTTTCCGGAGGGCCGCACGCCTGCTTTCTGCTATCTGCTATCTGCTAATCGTCGCGCGCCCTCACGGCAGGTAATCCAGCGGGTTGTAGCGCTTGCCGTCCTGGTACACCTCGAAGTGGAGGTGGACGCCGGTCGAGTAGCCGGTGCTGCCGCTGGGGCCCAGCCGGTGGCCCTGGCCGACGCGCTGGCCTTTGGCCACTTCGATCGCGGAGAAGTGGGCGTACAGCGTCTTCAGGCCGTTGCCGTGGTCGACGATTACGTACAGGCCGTAGGTACAGCAGGCGTTGCCGCCGGCGAACTCAACGACGCCATCCATCACGGCGACGACCGGCGAGCCCGGCGCGTGACTCAGTCCCATGTCGATGCCGAGGGGATGGCGCTCGCTCATGTAGTTGGTGATGCGGACGGTCGCGGTGATCGGCCAGATGAAGGACTGCGTTGCGGGCGCCGCGCCCGCCGGGCCGGCCACTTCCGGGGACGGCAGGCGGCCGGGTTCCGGGATGAAGAGGACCTCGCCGGTGGCCAGGAGGTCAGGGTTGGCCAGCGAGTTTGCGGCGATGATCTGAGCGCTGGTGACGTCGAATTGCTCTGCCAGGTCGCCGACGGTCTCGTCGAGGAGAATCGTGTGTACCACGCCTCTACCCAGCGGGACACGCAGCTTCTGGCCCGGCTGAATGAACTCGTCGACGTCCACGATGTCCGGCTGGTTGCTCGCGGCCAGTAGCTCCCAGCCCGGCACCACGCCGCCATTGAGCCGCAGCAGCTCGGCGATGCCTGACAGCGTGTCGCCCTCCTTGACCGTGTAGATACAGAAGGAATCGCTATCTCCCGGCTCGCACAGCCCGTTTTGCACCGCGCTGCCGAAGTTGGGCAGAGCCAGCTGCCGTGCCGCTTCCTCGGGATCAACGGGAGAGGAGCGCTGCAGCGCATCGCGCGAGGAGCCGGTGAGCGAACGCGACAGGCC
>DATDOP010000100.1:0-11406 GCA_035293185.1 Dehalococcoidia bacterium
CAATGGGAGATCCGCGAGCTGCCCCTGCCCGAGGTCGAGCCCGACGGCGTCAGCATCCGCGTGCTGGCGACCAGCGTCTGCGGCTCCGACCTGCACCTCTGGCGCGGCGACGGCGTCAAGCCCGATGAGCCACGCGACCCCTTCGTCTTCGGCCACGAGATGATGGGCACCGTCGCCGCCCTCGGCAGTCGCATCACCACGGACTCCTTGCGCCGCCCCCTGCGTGAGGGCGACCGCGTGGCCTTTGCCTACTTCTTCCCCTGCATGCGCTGCTACAACTGCATCCGCGGCGAGATGGGCGCCTGCAAGTTCCGCGGTGGCCGCCGCTCGCTGGAAGACTGGCCTGTGTGTAACGGCGGCTTCGCGCAGTACTACTACCTGCGCGCCCCCCAGTTCCTGTTCAAGCTCCCGGACGACCTGGACGACGCCGCTGCCGCGCCCGTGAACTGCGCCCTCGCCCAGGTCATGGAGGCGTTCCACATCGCCAAACCGCGCTTCGGCGACAACGTCGTGATCCAGGGCGCCGGCGGCCTCGGCGTCAACGCGACCGCGGTCGCCTCAGAGATGGGCGCCAACCAGGTCATCGTCATCGACGGCCAGGAACCGAGACTCGACCTCGCCCGTCAGTGCGGCGCCACCGGCACGATCAACCTCAACGAGTACACAACGCCCCAGTCCCGCATCGACCGCGTCATGGAGCTGACGCACGGCATCGGCGCCGACATCGTCATCGAGCTCGTCGGTTTCCCCAGGGCTGTCGAAGAGGGCGTGCAGATGTGCCGCATGCGCGGGACGTACCTGGAAGTCGGCCACATCTCGCCCGGCAGCATCGCCCACCTCGACGTCCAGAAGCTGGTCTCGAACCAGATACGCTTCAACGCCATCCAGCACTACGACCCCTGGATCATCCCCAACTCGATCGACTTCCTCACGCGCACGAAGGACAAGTACCCGCTGACCAAGGTCATCTCCCACGCCTTCCCCCTGGACCGCATCAGCGAGGCCTTCGAAACGGCAGAGTGGCTGGGAAGAGAAGGCGGCAGCGTAGTCACGCGGGCTATCGTCACGCCGTAGAGATACCATCGGCGACGGCGCACCGGACGCCCCTTCAGCGGGGGTTTGCGGGCGTCCCCCATCTCCAACGCCAGTGCTCGGCCGCGAGGGCGGCAGCGTCGTAACGCGGGCAATCGTCACGCCGTAGCGATACCATCGGCGACGGCGCACCGGACGCCCCTTCAGCGGGGGTTTGGGGGTGCCCCCACCTCCAATGCCAGGGCTCGGCCGCGAAGCCGGCAGCGTCGTGACACGAGCAATCGTCACGCCGTAGATACCATCGGCGACGGCGCAACGGACGCCCCTTCAGCGGGGGTTTGCGGGTGTCCCCCATCTCCAACGCCAGGGCTCGGCCGTGAAGGCGGCAGCGTGGTCACGCGGGCAATCGTCACGCCGTAGAGATACCATCGGCGTCGGCGCACCGGACGCCCCTTCAGCGGGGGTTTGGGGGTGTCCCCCATCTCCAACGCCAGGGCTCGGCCGCGAGGGCGGCAGCGTGGTCACGAGGGCGATCGTCACGCCGTAGCGAGCAGCATGCGAACAGCAAAGGGAGCGGCCTGTCTGAACCGCTCCCTGTTGCTTGTTGCCTGTCGCCTGTTGCTTGTTGCCGCTCTACCGCAGCCCCGCCAGCAGCGCCTTGTACGCATCGAGGTTCGACTCCACGGCGATGTCCTGGAACACCGGCGCCCGGTCTGCCGAAACGCCGAGGTTCTCCGCCATCGCCGGCTGCGAGTCGTCCTGCAGCAGCAGACCTGTGACCTCACGGCCGATCTTCGCCGCCTCCGAGATCAAGCGCAGGCCGTTGAGCGCCGCCTCCGGGCTCCGAGGGTCGTACTCAACCGGCAGCTGGGCCCGCTCGTCGTCCGTGAACACCTGGTCGCGCATGCTCTGCCACGCGTCCTTGATGTCGATTGCGTAGTCCTGGCGGTACCAGTCGAAGATTGGGCCGGAGCCGCGGATGCCGGGCTCGCGGTGCCAGGTCACGCAGGGCGAGAACACGTCGACCAGCGAGAAGCCGTTGGTGTTGACGGCCTTGAGGATGATCTCCACCAGCTCGTTGCGCTGCCAGGAGACGCCGCGGGCCACGTAAGCCGCCCCGCCGGCGATCGCCAGGCGCAGCGGGTTGACGGTGCGGCCCTTCTTGCCGTCGGGCGTGGAGGCGGTGCGCAGGCCGCTGTGCGCCGTCGGCGAAGCCTGGCCCTTGGTCAGGCCGTACACCTGGTTGTTCATGATGATCAGCGTGATGTTGACGTTGCGGATGATCGAGTGCATGAAATGCTCCATGCCGATCGCGTAGGTGTCGCCGTCGCCGCCGAAGTCCATGACCTTCAGGCCCGGGTTGGCGATGGCCAGGCCGATCGCCACCGGCAGCGAGCGTCCGTGCTGCCCCTGGTAGGCGTTTACGCGCAGCATGTCCGGCTCTTTGCTGGAGCAGCCGATGCCGGAGAGCGCGAACACGTTCTCCAGCGGCACTCCCGCTTCGTTGACCAGGCTCATGATCACCTGCTGTACAGCAGAGTTCACGCCGAAGTCGCCGCAACCAAGGCACCACCAGGCGCTTTCGCCGGTGATGTCAGCCCTGGTGATCGGTGTAATCGCGATGTCGCTAGTTGCCAACCTTGGCCTCCTCGGTGCGGCTGATGAGCCAGCCCGGCGTCATGTTTCGTCCGTCGTAGCGCAGAATCGACTTCAGCTTCGGTAACGGGCCCGTCGCCTCGCGCTGGATCAAGCCTCGCAGCTGAGCGCCGGCCGTGTACTCCGGTACGTAGACCACGTCGCAGCTGTCGATAAACGCCTTCACGCCTGCACCGTCCAGCGGCCACAGGGTACGCAGCTCCATGAACTTCGCCTTCACGCCCATCGCGTCCATGCGCTCGACGGCTTCACGGATCGGCCCGTAAGTGCCGCCGTAGCTGATGAAGCCGATCTTGGCGTTGCTGTCACCGTAAAGACGCGGCTGTGGCAGCTGGGGCTCGTTGCGGATCAGCTCCATGCGCTGCATGTAGCGCTTGTCCATCTGCACCTGCCGGTGGACTTCCTCTTCCGTGAGGTAGCCGTCTTCGGTGTGCTCGTTGGTGTTGGAGTAGAAGTTTGTCACGCCCGGAGTGCCGGGGATAGCACGGTAGGAGATGCCGTCTTCCGTGACTTCGTAGCGCTTGTAGCGGCGGCCGTTGCGGTTGTCGCCGTAACGCTCTGCGAATTGCTCAGGCGAGAGCAGCTTGCCGCGGTCGATGACGAACCCGGAGGGGTCGAGCTCCGGAACCGTGTAGCTGGACTGCGCCAGCATCTGGTCCTGGAGCAGAAATACCGGGCACTGGTAACGTTCCGCCAGGTTGAAGACGTGCTCCATGACGTAGAAAGCGTCTTCCGGCTCGCTCACCGCCAGCACAATACGGGCGATATCGCCGTGACTGCCGAAGATCGCCTCGTTTAGCTCTTCCTGGCCCTGGCGTGTCGGCAGGCCTGTGCCGGGACCGCCACGCGTGCACAGCACGATGACCATCGGCGTCTCAGTGATCCCGCTGGCGGAAATCGCCTCCTGCATCAGGTCGAAGCCGGGACCCGAGGTTGCTGTCATGCTGCGTGCGCCCGCCAGCGCCGCGCCGATCACGTGGTGGGCCGCCGCCATCTCGGAGTCGGCCTGGATCATCGCGCCGCCAAACTTGTTGATGTGGTCGGCCATGAACTCCAAAACCTCGGACGCGGGTGTGATCGGGTAGCCGGCGTACACCCGGCAGCCCGCGACGATGGCGCCAAGCGCGACGGCGTCGTTACCGAGCATGATTTGGCGCTGGTCGTTGGGGATGGGCGTGAAGTTGACCTTGAGTTCAGGCGCTGCCCAGTTCTGCTCCTCGGCGTACTTGCGGCCGATCGAGAGCGCCTGGGCGTTCATCTTGTAGATGTCGCTGTCGGCGCCGAACCGCTTGGCCGTGCGTTCCAGGATGGCATCGTCGGCCATTCCGGTGAGGTGGGCGATTACACCGACGGCGATCGTGCCGCGGGCACGGTACAGGTTGAGTTGCTCCTTGGCCATCTGGCCCATGGGCAGGCCCATCACACGCAGCTTCTTGCTCTCGATTAGTCCCTGAACGGCCTCGAGCTTTACCTCTTTGCCGCTGTTTGGATAGTCAAGCCGCACCGTCGAGTCGTAGAGGAGGATGCCACCGTCCTTGAGACGGGTTATCGGCGGAATGCGGCCTTCATTGGCAACGTCAATGAGGGCTCCTGCATCAAAGGCCTCCAGAATGTCGAACTCATCGTCGGGACCGAAGATCGGCTTATCCGAAGCTCGCAGGCCAAAGCCGCTGTCGCGGGTCTCAATGTTCGAATAAACCTCATCCTTCCAGGAGAAGGTCCATGCACCCGTATCTTTCAGCGTCTGCGTCAGGAGCTGGATGTTGGTGTTGGTCCCGTCTCCTGCTCGTCCGGCACCATAGATCTGGATGCCCGCCATTCGCGTGTCTCCCGTCCAGAAACTCAGCTTCCGCGCTGACGGAAGCGAAACAATCTGCCGCGCTGAACTATAGACCCAGTGTAATCTACGCGGACGGTATCGAAAAGGCTGTCTATCGCCGTTTCGGGCCGTTCGGCCCTTGCAGGGGCGAGGGAACAACGCGGAACCACCGGGACAAAAGGGCCTTTCGATATCGAACCGCGCCGGCGAAATGTTCCCTCTGTTCCCTATCGTCCCCCTACATGGCTACCCAGCGACCCTCCATCGCCGAGTTGTAGGCCGCCTCCAGGTACTCCATGTTGCGCACGCCGTCCCAGAACGTGAAGCTCGGCTCGTCCAGCTCACCGATGGCCAGCCGCACGAACTCCTCTTCGACCAGCCACGGCCCGTCGTGCTCCGGCGGTATCGGTATCTCCTTCAGGCCCTCGTCTCCCTCGCGCGCGCCGAGGATGACGTCGCCGCGCTGTTTGTAGACCACGGTCCCTTTGGCGCCGTACAGCTCAATGCGGCTCTCGGAGAAGCGCGCCGCCCAGTTGAGCACGTTCATCACCACCGCGCCGCCCTCCGTCTCCGCGATCACCGTGACTTCTTCCGGATACGGCGCCCTGGCCATCGGCCCGCCCGGCGTCGCCGGCCGCTCCTTGACGAACGTCGCCCGCTGTCCCAGCACCCTGGTCGCGTGGCCCGTCCAGGGCACCATCACGTCGTAGGTCAGGCCCAGCTGCGCCGCGTTGTACTTCCCGTACAGCTCCAGCTCGTTGCGCCCCACGCTAAGAGGCGTGGTGGGGTCGGCCATGCTGGCGTTCTGGTTGAACGCCTGCACGTGCGTCAGCCGTCCCAGGTAACCCGACGTCACGAGGTGCTCGATGAACCGCCGCCCGCGATAGAACGGCCCCGGCGGCACCAGCATGGCGCGCACGCCGCGCTGCTTCGCCGCTTCCGCCGCCGCGTGCATCTCCCGCGCCTCATCCGCCGTCGTGGCGATGCGCGTCTGGCAGAGCACGTGCTTGCCTGCCTCGAACGCCGCCAGCGCCATCTCGCGATGCGTGTTCGGCGGTGTGCCGATCAGCACCGCGTCGACGTCGCTGCTGGCGAGCACCTCGCGCCAGTCGTCCGCCACCTTGGGGATGCCGAACTGCGCCGCAACCTTCTCGGCGTTTTCGCGACGCCGGTTGGCCACGGTCGTGACCTCGCAGTTAGGCGCCTTCATGAAACCCGGCAGCATCCGGCTAATCGTGTATGACCCCGCGCCGATGATCCCGACGCGCAGCTTGTCCGGCATCTCGTCCTCCTCTGGACTGTCCCGCCATTATGGCGGCGCCTTCGCTTGCCAGCAGAGGCAGGGCCAGATCCAGACGAACACCGATCTAGTCGGCATCTTGACGCCTCGTCCACGCGGGTGTTTGATCCGGGTATCAATCGCCGTAATCAATCCTCCGCTTTGTAATAGCTATCACCCTGTATGGCTATCGCTCGAACAGCACCAAGGGAGGTCACAATGGAGAGCTACTGGAATCGACTGCTTGAACGTCGCATCACGAGGAGGCGAGCCATCGGCTCCCTCGGTACAACCGCGGCCGCGGCTGCCTTCCTGGCCGCCTGTGGCGGCGACGACGGCGATGGCGGCGCCGGGGATAATTCCGGCCTGGTCTTCAAGATCGAGGATGAGACCAGCAAGGCCAAGCCCGGTGGGGTCTACATCACCACGCAGGACAACGCGTTCGCGCGCTCCCCAGACCCGCATCGCATCGGCGCCCACGGTGGCGTCGCGGGTCGCGCCTACAGCCAGCTCTTCCGCATCAAGCACGGCCGTCTGAAGAACACGGCCGGCGAGTATATGGGCGACCTCGCTCAATCTTGGGAGATGTCTGCGGACAATCTCACCTTGACTGTCAAACTGGAGCCGGCAGCAGGCTTCGCACCCTTGCCGCCGGTCAACGGCCGCATGGTCGAGGCCGAGGACATCACGTTTTCCTGGCGCCGCATGATCGATAGCGCAGGGCCCCTGCGTGGCGACCTCGCCAACGAGATCAATCCAGACGCGCCGATCATTTCTGTAACCGCGCTGGACAAGTCCACCGTCCAGTTCAAGCTTGCGGAGCCTAACGCCACCATCTACACACTGCTGGGCCTCGCCGGGCTTGGCTCGCTTTGGATCGTCCCCAAGGAGTCTGCAGACGCGAAGGCGCTGGACGTGGCCAATAAGCCCCTCGGGACCGGTCCCTACTATGTCTCGGAGCTTCTCCCCGAGTCGCGCGTCATCTATAAGAAAAATCCCAACTTCAAGCGCACCACGCTTAAGAACAACGAACCTTACATCGAAGAGATCCGGACGCCGATGATCCTCGAGGCAGCGACGCGTTCTGCCCAATTCAGAGCGGGGAATGTCTACGAGACCGCATTCCCGCGTCTGGAGATGGTCGGCGCCAAACGGGACAATCCGGCTTTGCTCATGTTCTCCGTCGACCCTGTCGCAACGGAGCGCGTTTACTTCGGCCAGAACGCCGATTCGCCATTCCGGGACGAACGTCTACGCAAGGCCTACTACAGAGTCATCGACCGCGACGCCTACGTTAGGGCCGCCTACGACGTCGATTTCTTCGAGAAGGAAGGCCTGAGCGTCAACCAGTTCTGGGAAGGCTCCTTCGGCCTCAACACCTGGGAAGGCTGGCTCCTGGATCCGACGAGCGAGAAGGACTACGGCGCCGCCCAGAAGAACTTCGTCATGGACATCGCGGAGGCGAAGAAGCTGGTGGAGGCCGCTGGGAAAACGATCCCGTTCCACTTCACTCAGGTAAGGGCCGCGCCGGGACCCACGAGCTTCGCCCAGGGCATTTACGACCGCATGGCGATCATCGAAGGCATGCTGCGCGACAGCGGCGTGCTCACTTACGATTTCAACGACCTTGAATGGGGCACGGCCTGGGCCCCTCAGATTCGTCAATCCGGCGGCAAGTTCACCGGCACGTCCTGGGGCCCCGACACCTCCTCGCCGGACCCGGCCGTCGCGGCGGTGTTCGTGTATCACCCCAAGGGCGGCTACTTCGAAGGCGGCGACGACACGCTCGCGCAGATGGCGCTGTCTATCCGTCGCGAGTTTGACGTAGAACGCCGAAAGAAGCTGGTTGCAGATCTTCAGCGCTACGACGCTGAGAAGATGTTCAACCAGAAGCTGGGCGTCGCTGGCGGCTTCGACCTCGCCTGGCCGGTTGTCCGCAATGTCGGCGTCTTCCGTGGAGGCACCAACTGGCTGGACATCCGGAGCGGCCAACAAGGTGCCGAACTCAAGGCCTGGATCGACGAGACCAAGGCGCCGCTGAACAAGCCCGCCTGAGCACGCAAAGCACCATCAACAAAGAGGCCGGGCATCATCCCGGCCTCTTTGCCGTGGAGCCTTTCGGCGCTACACCCCAACCAGCGGCTTCAGCCCCTCGTGTTTCACGAAGGCCTTGCGCAGGTCTCTCGTCGCCTCCCACCAGTCGACGCTGCGCGGCAGCACGACGCCACCGGAGCGCTGCTGATAAATCTGCGGCTCGTCCACGCCGGGCGGGATGACTCCCTCGTCGCGATGCGCCCGCACGGCCGCCAGCATCCGGCGCCGCGTTTTGATGATCAGCTGGTCTGTCGTGCCAAGGTGCTCGCGCGAGCGGTCGTAGACGGTACCCATGCTCCAGGTCACGGCCATGTCCTGCGGCCGCGCGCCGCCGGGGATGCCCGTGTAGCTTTCGCCGCTCTTCTGCAGCTCGCGGTCCTGCAGGAAGCCGTTCTCCGGCCCCTGGGTAATGTGGAAGCGGCCATACCAGTCTGTGGTGTTCGGCTGCCACTGAATGCGGCGGTCGCCCTCCGTGCCGCCAACCTGCGTCCACATCACCGTGTGCTCGTCGTCCATCGGCACATAGGCGCGCCAGAAGATGTTCAGGCCCAGCGTGCCCGTCGGGATCATCGCGTAGAACGGGAATAGCATCTGCGCGATACGCCAGTAGTAGGAGTCCTCTCCCGCCGGCCGGTACGCCCCGTACGCAGTGCCGAACTCGGTGTCGAGGACGCTGAAGCGCGGCGCCTTGTTCTGCTCCACGAAGTAAGCAGCGCTGCCGGGCTCCAAGTGGCTGCGCGGCTTGAAGCTGCCGTGCAGGAAGGCGGCGTGGACGGTGTCCATCTCGCCCTCCCAGTTCTGCATGAAGTTCGTTTGCAGGTACAGGTTGTAAATCGCCGATTCGCCATCGGGCTGCATGTTCGCCTCGAGGTCCGGCAGCGGCGGTGGCACTTGGCGCGGACCCATATACGCCCAGACGATGCCGCCGCGCTCGATGCAGGCGTAGGCGCGCGCCCGCACCTTGCCCTTGAAGTTTGATTCCGCCGGCTCAGAGGGCATGTCGACGCACGCGCCCGTCACGTCGAACTTCCAGCCGTGGTAGACGCAGCGCAGTCCGTCTTCCTCGTTGCGCCCGAAGAACAACGAAGCGCCGCGATGAGGGCAGGCGTTCTGCACCAGGCCCACCTTGCTGGAGGCCGCCCGGAACGCGATCAGCTCTTCGCCCAGCAGCTTGATCCGCACCGGCGGGCTGTCCGGCGCCGCCAGCTCGTCGGCGCGGACGGCGGGCAGCCAGTACTCGCGCATCAGGTTGCCCATCGGCGTCCCCGGCCCGACCCGGCACAACAGCTCGTTATCTTCTTTGCTCAGCATCCGTCTACTCCTCCAGGGCTGCGATCAGGCTGCTTCAGCCCCTTTAGCGGGGCATGGGGGTGTCCCCCATCTTTCAATGCCTAAGCTCGTTATCCTCTTTGCTTAACATCCGTCTACTCCTCCAGGCTGCGATCAGGCTGCTTCAGCCCCTTTAGCGGGGGCATGGGGGTGTCCCCCATCTTCCAATGCCTAAGCTCAGCATTTCGTAGGCCTCCCGAATCTCCGCGACTCGTTGCGCCACGTCAATGGTAGGCGTCCAGCATGCTGGACGCCTACCATCACGACCTCTGTTAACAACGTCGACTCCACTGCCTCACTGGTTGAGGGTCGCCAGCGCGTTCTCGCGCCACATCGGCCACGCCCGCGCGTAATCCTGCGTCCTTGACCCCGCCAGCACCTCTTCGTCGTCCAGGTAGGTAATCGCGCCCGGCCCGGCGATTTGCATTGCCTGCAGCTGCATCTGCGCGCTCTGCTCCAGGTAGATGCTGCGTCCCACGGCGCGCGGCAGGTTCTCACCCACCACCACGGCGCCGTGGCCGCGCATCAACGCCGCGGGCTTGTCACCCAGCACCCGCGCCAGTGCCTTGCCCAGACTCGGGCTGCGCACCAGCATGTCGGTGCCCAGCTCGACGTCGCGAATCTCGAAGGTCGGCACACCCAGGCCGACAAACGCCGCCATATGGAACAGCGGCCGCAGCGGCACCTGCGTCACGCTGAACGGCACAACCGTCGGCGAGTGGTTGTGTACCACCGCCATCACCTCCGGCCTCGCCCGGTACGCCTCGCCGTGGATGAAGCGCTCGGTTACGGACACGCGTCCGTTGGCGTCCAGCGCGTTGCTATCGAGGTCGTACTCGATGATATCGGCCTCGGTCACCAGCGCCGGCGCCAGCGATCGCGCCAGGAGATAGCGATTCGGGTCTCGATCCGAGCGCACGCTGACGTGTCCATAGGCATCGATGATCCGAAACTCAGCCAGGATGCGGTAGGCGGCCACCAGGTCTTCGGTCAGGCTCATTTTTCAACCTCCGGATGCTTACTAGCGAGCGGTCGCAGTATACGCGGCGGCCCATTCACGCCGGCGATTCGCCGATTTTCCCGTCGTCAACGCAAAACTTAGGGGCTTCAAGGCTGCAGGTTCCTGCTCAACGCGCCGAAAACAGGCTTAGAAGGTTTGTAGTCGTATTGAAGGACTCGATGGCCAAACTTGGCAGTAACCCCCGCGCTCTCGCCGGCATCGCCGGCCTGCTGGCAGTCTTCGTAGCCTCGCTCCTCGCCTCAACCGCCGTTGACGCGGCGATTGTTGTGCCGGTGGCGGTGGTGGCTGCGTTCGCCTCCGGGCTGCTGATCATGCCCAACCCAAACGCCGAAGCCGAGCGTGAAGCGGAGCGCCGGCTGCTGGGCGAGCACCTCGACCGCCAGGTGCGCAGTGGACGCAAGCTATCGATCCTCGACCCCCAGACGGCGATGCTGCAGCGCTGGTACTTCGAGCTGCGCGTCGCGGAAGAAGCAAGGCGGTGCCGCCGTTACGGCACGAGCATGGCCGTGATGTTCGTCAAGGTGCAGGATGCCAGCCAGCCCGACAAGGTCTGGACCCAGGAAGACGAGATGGACTTCGTCCAGATGTTTGGCCGCACCCTGCGCTCGGTCGACCTCGCAGCGCGCATCCACGAGCGCGAGTACGCCATCTGCCTGCCCCACACGACGGAAGAGGGCGCCGATACCGCCGCCAGCCGCCTGCTCAAGAACTCCGGCGCGTACACAGTTCACGCCTTCATGGCCTTCTGCCCGCGCGACGGCATCGACTACGAGTCGCTGGTTGACCGGGCAGAGCCCTACACGCCGAAAGCGACCAGGGCGCGAGAGCCCGGCGCCCTGTCCCCCAACCTGCAGCTCGTCAAGCTCATCGGCTCCACGCCGGCGGGCGAGATCGCGGTCCCGGAGGGCCAGACGGTGCGCAGCACCAAGGCGAAGATGCGCCGCGCCTCCAAGCGCGCCGGCGTCGACATACGCATCTGGGACGAAAACGGCATGATCCACTTCGAACGGCAGGAGGCGATGCGCCAGGAGGGCGCCGCCTAAACACGAAGCCGCTCAGACACCAAACGCCCGGCCAACCGCCGGGCGTCTTGCATTTGATTCACGTTATTTTCGATTTCAATGGAGTTTCCCCACCACGGGGCTTTCTTCCGCAGTAGACTCCCCTCGGCGCCGA
>DATDOP010000101.1:0-5074 GCA_035293185.1 Dehalococcoidia bacterium
TCGACATAACGTGCATGATCAGAGCTGCGTGGCGCCGGTGAAGTTGCTGCCAAGAAACTCGACGTAAGGTGGAAGCGCCAAGAGTCACCCTCCGCCGACCCTCCCCAATCGTTCAGGACTGGTGTCCCTGCACGCCTAGCGGTGTATGCTCCCAAACGATGCTTTTCCTTGCATTGTAAGCGGACCGCTGACGTTCATCGACCAGCGCCGGGCCGTAGGCGCGCCGGGCCTAATGCCGGTGCAGCTTACCTATTGTGAGGCCTGGATCCTTCAAGTCTGCCTCATCCCAATGAAGAATGCTCCCCGAAGTGTCGACTATCTGATGAGTTGTACAAATATGTCGACCGTGTGCGTCACGGTGGATGAGAATACGGCTCACGGCATTGGGATAATTCCAGGCAGCGACCGTGGTCCTGGGTACGACTTCGGAGCTGAGCAGGCCTCGTTGGAGCTGATGCCAAAGGCCGAGTTGCACGAAGACTTCCTCCAAAAAGGAGTGCGCCACGAGCTTGGACGGAGTGCGTGGCATTATAATCAGTGGGAGAGGTGCACCATGGCTATCCGAGTCGAGACCGCGATGGCAATCGAGGCTTTTGTCAGTGGGCGCGCTAGCGCAGAAGACTTAGAGTCGTGGATTCTCGAAATCGAAGACGACGATTCCTTTTCTGTCGACGAGCGCGATTCCTTGACCCGGCTGCGTCTACTCTTGCTCGAAGTCGGAGAGGGCCAGAGACCACTTTCGTCTGCTGTTGTTGAAGCGTGGCAGATGCTCAGCCCATCCACTACCTTTGTCCAGGCCTCAGCCGCCTCTGCTACCACGAGATATGAAGAAGGCGCACTTAATTCCTCATTCCAGGTGGCAGGCGCTACGGGGACGTAGCTAGGCCTCCCTGCACCCGCATATAGCTAACCTGCATTGGCATCCGGGTGATCAGCTGATCTTCGAGGAAAATGTCGTACCAATAGATGCCTTCGAGGTCGAAGGTTTCGTTCAGATTTAAGAGTAGGTTGTGCGCCGACTCCTCCCCGTTGACGAGAATGCTCCCAGACCAAACGGGCCTTCTTTCCCCGTTGGGAGCTTCCCGTTCGACCCTTACTTCGTGACGCCCCCGCGCACGTCCGGCGACAAAAGACAGTACAGCAGTGAAAGCAAGAGTCACAGTCGGCATGTCTTGGGGCGGTGCAGGTCCTGTCGCCGTTGAGATGAGGCGATCGATGACTCTAATCAGGGAAAGGACACTATCCTTTCCCTCGATGACTCGTTCGCAGAACGCGGCGCACTTTACGTATGGGCCACCCTCGAATGCCACCCAAGCCTCCATCCGAACGTATGGGCGCATTCTACCTGACGCCAGTCGCTGACGCTATACGCGAGCGATTTCGAGCGACTCGGCGCGACGGCTAGGCCCGATTCGTATCTAGGAACGACGCAACGCTGCCCCTTGCGACGGGGCATTGGCTAGTCTGCTTCTCCCAGTGACGCCTAGCTAGTGAAGTGCCAGCCTGGCTACTTCATTGGTGTTTCGCATCGCCCGCTTTGTTCAGCTTCGTAGCAATCCTGTGCAGCTGATCCAGAGCCGGAAAGTCCCTGAAACCTTCAAGAGCTTGCCTGGGACTCCAATAGTCAAAGAGCTTACGAACGTAAACTCCACTAGCCTGGTCTAAGACAAGCACCTCCCGCTCATCGAGGATACGCTCTTCTTGAGGTAGTGCCTTGTAGGCATCTCCGATCTGATGGCCGAATTCATCCTTCAATTCGTTTTGGCTGTGGCCACGAAGAAGCAAGCGCGACTTTACCTCTAGTTCAATGGAGAGGCAAAGCAGGTGGTACAAGACAGGGGCGTCGTAGTCGCCGAACGGATGAGTCTCCATCACCTGCAGGTATTGGGTCGCCCAAACATGAAACGCGTAAGGGGACAGGTTCAACGCCGCTGTCTCAGGCGTCACGACGACCGGGCCAGAGCCCTCGTCCGGGCTAGTTTGGGGTGACATCCTAGGCACCTCCCTCGCCCGTCAAGACGAGTCGCCAAGTGGCGCGCTTCCAGTGAAGTGCCAGCCGCGGATTTTCAGGGCGGGGACGCGGCAGCAGCCACCGAACGACGGCATCAGCATCGACGTTTTGCCGATCGCCTCGACCTGGCTCATGGCGTCGAGGTAGCTCTGGGTGAAGCGCAGGTTGTTTACGGGGGCGACGATCTTGCCGTCTTCGATCAGGAAGGTGCCGTCGCGCGTCATCCCGGTGAGGACCACGGTCAGCGGGTGCACGGGCCGCGTGTACCAGAAGCGGCTCACCCAGATGCCGCGCCTAGTGGAGGCCAGCATCTCCTGCTTCGTGGAATCGCCGGTGGCCATGAACATGTTGCCGGGCAGGGCGCCGAAGGTCTCGCCCGCGGGCAGGGCGTGGCCGGTCGATTGTTCGCCGGCCATGGCGCCGTGGTAGCTGTCCCAGACGACGCCCTTCGCCACGCCGCGCTCGATGAAGTCGACGCGACGGCGCGCCACGCCCTCGGCATCGAACGGGGCGGGGATGCCCTCGAGCGAGAGCCCGTCGTCCCAGATCGAGACGTTCTCGCCCATGACGCGCTCGCCGATTCGTCCCGACATGAAGCTGCGTTTTTCGAGGAACGCCTGAGCGCCGAAGGAGAGGTAGGCGAAGTAGTCCAGGATGTCGGCGACGGCGTACTCCTCGAGGATCACGTCGTACTCGCCGGGCTCAAGCGCGTGGGGGCTCGCACCCCGCTGCGCCTTGTCGATCGCCTCGGCGGCAATCGACGCTCCATCGATTTCGTCGACGTCCAGGGTCCAGCGCTCGGAGTAGCCGCTGGACGTCTCGCCCATGACGACGGTGTTGACGTCGGCTGTGGCATCGCTGTGGTAGGCCCAGACGCCGAGCGAGTTCATGACCGCCATCTCCGACTCACCGGTGCGGAAAGCGCCCGCCGCCACAAACCCCGCGCGGGAGGCAGCGCCGGTGATCGTGCTGACGACCGCGGCGCGCTGCTCCGGCGAGCACTCGGCGGTCTGCGAGAGACGGGCCTCGACCCTGGCGACGGGCGTGGGGCCGGGCAGGGAGACGAAGTCCTCGTTCTCCTGCTGCAGCCGAGCTAGAGCCACGGCGCGCTCGGCGACGGCGCGCAGGCTCTCCGGCGTCATGGCGTCCGTGCCCGCGACGCCGATCTTCTTGCCGAGCACCGCGCGTACGCGCACGCTGAGGCCGGACTCCTGGACGTTCTGGTGGATGTAGTTGTTGGCAAACCGCGTCAGCGCCGAGGTGCCGCCGTAGATCAGCACCTCTGCCTGGTCAGCCTGCACGCTGCCGAGTATCTCTCGCGCCAGGCGCTGAAGCTCTCGTTCACCCTGTAAGGACATCGACGGCAACGTACCTTCCCGGCCACAGAGGGTCAAGCAGGGCAGGGTGGGTCCGGCGCGGTCTGGGTTCAGGCACCTCGCCACACTAGAATCAACCGGGATGCCGGAACAACTTTGACAACCGCTGCTGTCAAACCACGATTCTTCCTGGGTTGGACGGTCGTCGGCGCAGCGCTGCTTGCCTCCTTCACGGAAGTTGCCTTCTTCAATCCAGTCCTCGGCGTGTTCATTCCCGAGTTCGAGCGTGAGTTCGGCTGGTCGCGCACCGAGATCTCGCTTGGGGTGACGCTCGGCTCCTTCGCCGGCGCAGCGGCCGCTCCGTTCTTCGGGCCGCTGATCGATCGCTACGGCGGCAAGCGCTTCGTGGTCAGCGGCTGCGCGCTGATGGCCGTGGCGCTGGTGCTGCTCTCCCAGATGCAAACCGAGTGGCACTTCTTCATCGTGTACGCGATCGGCCGGGGCACGGCGTCGGGGCTGATCGGGCTGGCGGCGGGCGTGACGGTCAGCAAGTGGTTCGTGCGGCGACGCGGCTTCGCGATCAGCTTCATGTCGCTGGGCACCCGGCTTGGCTTCGCGCTGATGCCGATCGGCGTGCAGCTGATTATCCAGTCGTCAGGGTGGCGTACCGCGGCGCTGGCGCTGGCGGGGACGGTGGCGCTGTTCGGCATCCTGCCATCGCTGCGCTGGTTGCACTCCCGGCCGGAGGACATGGGCCTGCTGCCCGACGGCGAAGAAGAGCCGGCGTCATTCGACCCGGCGCGTCCGGTGGTGCAGCGCGAGGTGAGCTGGACGCGGGCCGACGCGCTGCGCACGCCCACGTTCTGGCTGGTCACGCTCTCGGTGAGCTTGATGTCGCTGGCGGGCGGCGGCGTCAACCTGCACCAGATCCCGCATCTCGTGGACAGGGGACTCTCGGCTGAGACGGCTGCACTTGTCATAACGTTGGTCGCGGTGTTCGGAGGCGCCGGCGTCATCCTGGAAGGCATCTTCGATGCCAAGATCGGCGCGCGCTGGACGATGATGATCGGGCTGGTCGGTTCGGCGGCGGGCCTGGCGATCCTGATCAACGTACACAGCGTGCAGATGGCGCTGGCGTTCGCGGTGGTGAACGGGCTGTTCTTCGGGCTGCTCGTCGCGAGCAACCAGGTCGTCTTCGCCGACTACTTCGGCCGGGAGGCGCTCGGCGCGATACGCGGCAGCGCGACGCCGTTCCAGCTCGGCACCAACGCCTTCGGGCCGATCCTCGCGGGCGCGGCGTTCGACCTGACGGGCAGCTATACGGCGGCCTTCGTGCCGTTTACGTTTGCGTACATCGTCGCGGCGGCAGCGCTAGCCATGGCCCGGCGGCCCGTCCCGCCAGAACGGCCGGCCGTGCCCGTGCCGCCGAGCCTCTGACGCCGGGATCAGCGTTAGCGGTTGTTGCGCCGCAGCGCGCGCTCCATCTCGCGCTCGGCGTCCCGTTTGGCGATTGCCTCACGCTTGTCGTACTGGCGGCGGCCGCGGGCGACGGCGATCTCGACCTTGGCGAGGCCGCGCTTGTTGAGATAGAGACGCAGCGGGATCAAGGTGAGGCCGCGCTGTTCGACCTGGCGCGCCAGCTCGGCGATCTGGGCCCGGTGCAGGAGCAGGCGCCGAGGCCGGCGGGGCTCGTGGCCGTTGTAGGACGCCGCCTCGTAGTCGGCGATGTGGGCGCCCTGGAGCCAGA
>DATDOP010000102.1:0-3802 GCA_035293185.1 Dehalococcoidia bacterium
AGGTGGGCATTCGCACGCGCGATCTGATCGGCGTCGACAACCTGCTCTGGGGGAGCGATTACCCGCACGCCGACTCGCTCTTCCCGGAATCGCAGCCCGTTCTCGATCGCATCTTCCGGGGCGTGCCCGAAGCGGACCGGAACAAGATCACCGCGGAGAACGTCTGCAGGCTCTACGGCTTGCCGTTTGAGTATTCCTAGGTTTTCGTCCCCGTCTGCGAGCGCTCCTCGTAGCTCTCGCGCGCCTGGGCCACAGCACCGTCGCGGAGCTCGCGCACCGTCTGCGCCGTGCGTTCCGCGTCTTGCTGCGAGGCTTGCAGGCTGACCAGGCTGCCCTGGAACTGCGGCTTCACGTAGCGCGCGATCAGCTCCCAGCTATGCATCACCTGCTCGCGAGTCGCCCAATCGACAGACTGGATCAGCAATCCGCCGAAGCCGCCGCTGCTCTCGTCCAGCCGGTGGATGCTTTCGACGAGGTCGTCCGGCGTGCCGATGCACCAGATGTGGCGCTCGTTCATGCCCTCCACGACCTTGTCCTTGTCGCTCTCGAACGGCCGCGGGAAGCCCATCGTCCCCTCGAAGTAGTCACGCCAGTAGACGCTGGAGCGCGCCCTGACGTCGGCGAAGGCCTGCTCTTTCGTGTCGGCGATGTGCGCGTGCAGGACCAGGCGCCACTCGTCGCGGCTCACCGTCTTGCCGTGCTCCGCCGCGGTCCCTTCCGCGATCTTCCAGAAGTCGTTCAGAGTCTGATCCCCGCGCGGGCTCGAGATCGACAGCACGCCGAGCCCGTGCTTGCCGGCCATCACCATGCCGGAGGGCGAGCCCGCTGCCGCGACCACGAGCGGCATGTGCGGCTGGGTGTAGGGCCGCAGGTGCAGGCGCGCCTCGTTCAGCGTGAACCAGTCGGACTTGTGCGTCAGCGGCGTCGGGTCGGTGAGCATGCGGATGATCACGCCCATCGATTCGTCCATGCGCGGGCGCTGCGTGTTCGGCTCGATACCCAGCATCAGCGCATCGGTGACCAGCGCGCCGGGTCCCACGCCCAGCATCACGCGGCCGCGCGTCAGGTGGTCGAGCAGCACCATCCGGTTTGCGACCATCAGCGGGTGGTGATACGGCAGCGAGATCACGCCCGTGCCCAGCTTGATGTGCTTCGTACGCTCCGCCGCGATGCCAATGAATATCTCCGGTGACGCGATGATCTCCCAGCCCGCGCTGTGGTGCTCGCCGACCCAGGCCTCGTCGTAGCCCAGGTAGTCCAGCCACTGCAGCAGCTCCAGGTCGCGCTCCATCGACAACGTCGGGTCCTCGCCGACCTGATGGAACGGCGCCATGAACGTGCCGAATTTCATGCGTTGCGGAAGCGTCATCGAATCACCGCACCTGGCGCTTTAGGCGCCGCCTTCAGCGGGGTGCAGGGGTGTCCCCTGTGTCCAATACTCGGGGTCATCGAGTCCTCAAACTAGCGCCGGTTCCGGCATAGAGATGGCTAAGTCTACGTCCATGGGGTGACCACGCTCCAGGAGCCGTCTTTAGCGGGGTGCAGGGGTGTGCCCTGCGTCACGTCTAGTGATCAGTCTCGCCGGGTGACCACGCCCGCTTCGCGCGCACGCTCGGGTCGCTGACCACCTCGACGACCGCGGGCCGTCCCGACGCCAGCGCCGCGTCCAGCGCGCCTCTCACCTCGTCCGGCTTCTCGACCCGCACGCCGAAGCACCCGAAGTCCTGCGCTATCTTCGCCAGGCTCACGCTGTGCTCGAACGGCGACGTCTCGCCGACGCCGCCGGAGTAGTTGTTGTTGACGACGATGACGGCGTTGATCCCGTTGCGCACCGCTGTCTCCAGCTCGCCCACGTGATAGTAGAAGCCCGCGTCGCCGGTGAAGCCGATCACGGGCTTGTCCGGCGACGCCGCCTTGACGCCCAGCGTCCCCGGCAGCCCCCAGCCCAGCGACCCGGCGCAGCGCACGTAGTGCTGGCCGGCCTTCAAGCGCACCATCTGCGCCGTCCAGATCGCAGCGTGGAAGGTGTCGCAGACCAGCGTGGCGTCCGCGGGCAGCCACTCGTTCAGCTCCCTGCACAAACGCTCCGGCCGCACCGGCACCGCGTCCGAGTAGCGCAGCGGGTCGCTCTCTGCCCAGTACTCCCGCACGAAGCCCTGCACGCGCGCCAGCCAACCCTCGCGCGGCGGCTGCGCTTCCGCGGCGTCGATCAGACGTTGCACCGCGACCTTCGCGTCGCCATGAATCGACACCGCGTTCGGGTAGTTGCGCCCCAGCTCGTCCGGCTCGATGTCGACCTGGATCACCGGCGTGCCGATCTTCGGCAGCTGCCAGAAGTTGGTCACCTGCCCGCCCGTGTGGCTGCCGATGAACAGCACCAGGTCGGCCTCAGACACGGCCCGGCTGGCGCTCCAGCGTGAGTAGCTCCCCGGCACGCCGACGGCCAGCGGGTGCTCGTCCGGGATGATCTCCTTCGCGTTCAGTGAAGTTGCAACCGGGATCGATAGACGCTCCGCCAGCTTGACGACCTCCGCGGCCGCGCCCGACGCCGCGACGCCACCGCCGGCGACGATGATCGGCCGCTCGGCGCGCGCCAGCAGCTCAACCGCCGCGCCGATGTCGCCCGCGTCCGGCTCGGGACGAAACGCCGGGTAGCTGACGAAGCGCTGGTCAAACATCAGGTCGAAGTCCGCTTCGCGCTCCAGCATCTGCCCGGCGTTGCCGCGCAGCTCCAGGTGCACCGGCCCCGGCGTGCCGCTCGTCGCGGTGCGGAAAGCCTGGCGCAGCAGGTCAGGCAGGCGCTCGACGGTGTCGACGGAGAAGTTGGCCTTGGTCACGCCCTCCCAGGCGCCGAAGTCCTCCGCGTTCTGGTAGGCGTGGCGGTAGCGCGGCAGGTCGCCCTGGCCGCCCGTAATCGCGATCACCGGCGAGCACGCCATGTAGGGGTCGCGCAGGCCGGCCGCCAGGTTCGTGGTTCCGATGTCCTGGCACAGCGCAATGCCCGGCTTGTGCGAGGTGCGGGCGTAGCCGTCGGCCATGTAGGCCGCTGCCTTCTCGCCATGCGTGATCACGGTTTTGATGCCCGCCTTCTGGATCAGCGGCATCGCCCCGCCCAGGACCGACGGGACGTAGAAGAGGTGGGAGACGTCGTAGGCCTTCAGCGCCTCGACCAGGAACTGGTTGCCGGTCATCCGTGGCATGCCGAACCTCCTCTGTCCTGCGGGGTCACATCTTCAGCAGGCGTTTGGCGTTGCTGCTGAGGATCTTCTCCTTGTCCTCCGGCGCAACCTGAAGGTTCTGCATCCACTCCGTGCCGGGCGGGTTCATCACGTACGGGTAGTCCACGGAGTAGAGAATGCGGTCGATCCCCATCTCGAGCATGCTGCAGACCAGAGCCGGCGTGGAGAAGTTGCCGCTGGTCGTGATGTAGAAGTGGCTCGCGAAGATGTCGCGGAACGCAATCGGCTTGTTGCCGGGCCGCTCCAGCGCCATGTTGATCCGCCAGAGCAGGAACGGCAGCCCCTCGCCCATGTGCCCGAGGATGATCTTGAGGTTCGGGTACTTCTCGAAGGCGCCGCTCAGCACCATGCGAATGCCCTGTGTCGCCGTCTCGACCGTGAAGCCCCACGCCGCCGTGAGGATGCCCGGATAATCCTGCAGGTAGTCGCGGTAGTACGCGTCGACGACGGCGCGATGCGGCACCGCGGGGTGGAGGTAAATCGGCACGTCCAGCGCCTCGGCGCGCTCCATGATCGGCCAGAAGCGCTTGTCGTCGAAAAAGACGCCGTTGGTCAGGCCGTGC
>DATDOP010000103.1:0-2498 GCA_035293185.1 Dehalococcoidia bacterium
CGTGCTAGACGGGGAGCTAGCGGTGCCCTGTAACCCGCAACCCGCTATAGCGGGGTTGAATTCCCGCTCGAGGTCTAGGCTAGCAGGGACTGCCAAAGCTACGTGGCGTTGATGGCTTGGCCCTACGCGGCGGAGAACTGCTGAACCCCGTCAGGTCCGGAAGGAAGCAGCGGTAAGTAGACTTCTCCGGGCGCCGTGGGAAAACCTGGCTTGAGCCGGCGTAACCCAGGCAAGCTTGCAACCGGATCGACGGTGGGTGCACGACCATAACAAGGCTTTGGACGCCGGTGCGCCCGTTTAGCCTTAAGGAGGACGCGTTTGGCGTATTGGCTGCAAGGCGTGCGCCTGCGACCAGAAGCCCGTCCGCTCCCGCATTTCCCCAGCGCAGAAATTCGCCACCTCGACACCGCTAGGGCTCGCCTCCGCATCGCCCTGGTTGCGACGCTGGGCCTTGCCGCGATGCTGGCGTTCGTGGTCTTTCCGCCACGAGAGCTAGCGGTGAACGCGGATGGCAAGGTGATCAACGTGGTGAGCCGGCAGCAGGACATTGCGACGCTGCTGAGTTCTGCCGGCGTGCAGCGCGACCCGGGCGACGTATTCGTCGTCTCTGCCGGTGCGATAACCGTCGAGCGCGCGATCCCGGTGGTCGTTGAGGTCGATGGCGTCGCGTTGTCGTGGCGGACGCGGTCGGCGAGCGTCGGCGGGCTGCTCAACGAGCTGCGCATCGACGTCAGCCCCTACGACACGATCCTGTACAACGGCCTGGAGGTCAGCCCGGGCGACATGGTCTATCCGCAGCCGCTGAGCCTTTCGTCCCTGGCGAGCTACGGCATCTACAACCAGACGCGCGGCGACGTGCAGGGGATCATCCTCAGCATCCAGCGAGCCGTGCCGCTGACGATCGTCGAGGACGGACGCGCCGTGTCGATGCAGTCCAGCGGGATCACGGTCGGCGACGCGTTGACGCACGCCGGGATCAGCCTGGGACCGGCCGATGAGCTGTATCCGCCGGTTGAGGCGCCGATCACTTCCGGCATGCAGGTACAGGTGCGGCACGCCAAGGCGATCAACCTGCGCCTGGGCGAAAGCACGACGGTTATCTATTCGCAGAAGGAATCGCTGGAGGAAGCGCTGGCTGAGGCCGGTTTCCACTTCGGCGCGGACGACCGCGTGGAGCCGGCGCTCGGCGTGTCGGTGACCAACGGCATGTACGCGCGTCTGGTCCGCGTTACGGGGCAGTCGTACTTCGAGCGTGAGCCGGTCAAGCACAAGACCGTGTTCAAGCCGGACAACACGCTGGAGGGCACGGCCACGCGCCGCATCGAGGGTAAGGACGGCTTCCTGGCGACGGAATTCAAGATCGTGATCGAGGATGGTGTCGAGAAAGAGCGGACGCTGGTCGGGCAGAAGTTCGACCCCGAACCGGTCGAGACGGTGATCTACTACTCGGCGTCGGCGATCAACTCCACGGGCTCCTCCGCGAACCTGCAGGTCGCCCAGACGAAGCGCGTTTACGCCACCTGGTACAACGCGGCGAGCTCCGGCCGGCCGGCCGACGACCCGCACTACGGCATAACCGCCTCAGGCGTGCCGGTGACCAAGGGCATCGTGGCGGTGGACAGGAACGTCATCCCGCTGGGGACGCGCCTGTACATACCGGGCTACGGCTTCGCGGTTGCGGGCGACACGGGCGGCGGCGTCACCGGGGACATGATCGACCTCGGCTACCCGGATGGCGTGGCCGTGGACTGGCGGACCGGCTGGGTTGACGTTTACATCCTCGCGCCGTGAGCCTGACATCCCGTTAGGCAAACGCCCGCGCAAACAACAACCGCGGCCCTTCCGGCCGCGCGAGGTACGTTCTGCCGGCGTCCGGCCAACGAAATCGCTGGGCCAGCACTTCCTTTCGGACTGGAACGTGGTGCATCGCATCGTTTCGGCGACGATCGGCGGGCCGAACGACACCGTAATCGAGGTGGGGCCGGGGTTGGGCGTGCTGACGCAGAGCCTGGCGGAGCAGGCGGGACGTCTGATCGCCGTCGAGATCGACGCGAGACTGGCGAGGCGCCTGGAGGCCCAGTTCGCCGAACAGCCCTCGGTGAGCGTGATGGAGCGCGACGTGCTCGGCGTGACGCCGGAGACGCTACTGATCGAGGCGGGCATGGCGGAGGACGCGCCGTATCGCGTGGTGGGCAACCTGCCGTACAACGCCGGTGCGGCGATCGTGCGGCACTTCCTGGAAGCGGCGCACCAGCCGTTGTCGCTGGTGGTGATGCTGCAGCGCGAGGTGGCGGATTCGATGGTGCGCGGACCGGGGCAGATGAGCCTGCTGGGCGTGTCGGTGCAGGTCTACGCCACGGCGCGCAAGCTGTTCAACGTGCCGCCGCGCGCCTTCTACCCGCCGCCCAAGGTCACGTCCGGCGTGGTCAGGCTGGAGGTGCGGCCGGAGCCCCTGGTGCCGCGCGAAGAGCTAGAGGCGTTCTTCAGGGTGGTGCGCG
>DATDOP010000104.1:0-6221 GCA_035293185.1 Dehalococcoidia bacterium
CGTCACGCGGTAAAGCTCCAGCTTTTCATCCTCGTTGAGGGTCGGTCCTTCGCCCGTGGTGCCGGTCACTATCAGGCCATCGTTACCCGAGGCCACCAGGTTCCTGGCAAGTTCCGCTGCTTTTCCGAAGTCCACAGCGCCTCGCTCCGTGAACGGAGTGATCATCGCCGTCATCAAGCGGCCAAGACTGCCTTTGTGAGACCCGTTGCGAGTGTCCGCCATGGCGGTCCTCCTGTGATTTTTCGGGCGGGATCGTCCCGTAGCTGCATGCCTTTAGGCCTGCAATGCGGCAGACCCTGGGTTTGCCTGCGGGAGACCCAGTATACGTCCAAAACCGAGCCCGTCGAGCAGGCTCACGCCCCGGCCTTTAGGCCAGGCCGGCTGCATCACACGTCTAGATCAGCCCTCGGGCGATCAGCTCCTCAGCGATCTGAATGCCGTTCAGCGCCGCGCCCTTGCGCAGTTGGTCGCCGACTACCCAGAAGTTCAGCGCGCTGGGGTGGGAGAAGTCCTCCCGGATCCGCCCGACGTAGCAATCGTCCTTGCCCTCCACGTCCACGGGCATCGGGTACCGGTCCTGCGCCGGGTCGTCCCAGACCGTGAGGCCCGGAAACGCATCGAACGCCTTGCGCGCCTCGTCAACGCTGACCCGCGATTCCGTCTCCGCGTTCACGGCGATCGAGTGCGCCGTGAACACCGGTACGCGCACCGTCGTCGGCGAAATCGCCAGGTCCGGCGCGTCGAGGATCTTACGTACCTCGTTGATCAGCTTCGTCTCCTCGCCGGTGTAGCCGTTCTCGTCAAAGCTGTCGATGCGCGGGATCACGTTGAACGCGATCTGATGCTGGAAGTACGAAGGTTTGACTGGCTCGCCCTTCGCCCAGGCGCGTATCTCCTGCTCCAGGTCGGCGATACCGCCGACTCCCGCGCCCGAAACCGCCTGGTAGCTGGTCGCGATGACGCGCCGCAGCTTGCCCGCGTCGTGCAGCGGCTTCAGCGGCATCACCGTGACAATGCTCGTGCAGTTGGGGCAGGCAACGATGCCCTTGTGCCCCGCGACCGCCGCGCCGTTGATCTCAGGCACCACCAGCGGCACCTCGGGGTCCATCCGAAACGCGCTCGACTTGTCGATGACCACCGCGCCGGCCCTGACCGCCAGCGGCGCGTATTCGCGCGATTGCTCCGAGCCGGCCGAGAACAAGGCGATGTCGATTCCCTTGAACGCTTCCGGTCCCACGGCTTCGATGCCGATCTCTTCGCCCTTGAACCTGGCCTTCTTGCCCGCCGAGCGTGCCGAAGCGAACGCGCGCAGGCTCGCCACCGGGAAGTTGCGCTGCTCCAGGATCTTGAGGGTCGTCTGCCCGACCGCTCCGGTCGCCCCGACCACGGCCACGTTGTAGTTCTTCGACATCCGTGACACCCGAAAGGAGACTCGCCCCGCTCTGGGGACACTGGCATGATATCTGGTCTAGAATTCAGCCGCAAAGAACCTCTCCCCCGATAACCTCGACTCCGAATCCCATGGTCCTGGAGGTAGACATGGCGTCTTCAATTGGTCCCTACACCACCGCCACCGCGATGCTGCGGGCCCTCCGAGCCCGTGAGGTCTCTTCCGTCGAGCTGGTAGAACTGCACCTGGCGCGCATCAAGGAGCTGGACGGCGCCCTGAACGCGATTCCTGTAAGGACGCCGGAGCGTGCGCTAGAGGCGGCACGCCGCGCCGATGCTGCCATCGCTCAGGGGCAGACAGGACCGCTGCTGGGCTTGCCCATGACGCTGAAGGAATCGACGCAGACGGCCGGCTTGCCGCAGAGCGCCGGCATTCCAGACTTGAAGGACTATCGCCCCGCCGATGACGGCCCCATTGCCGCCAGCGTCTTTGCCGCGGGCGCCTGTCTGCTCGGCAAGACCAACATCCCCGTCGCGCTCATGGACTGGCAGGCGAACAGCCCCGTCTACGGGCGCACGAATAACCCCTGGAGTCTCGACCGCACCCCGGGAGGCAGCACGGGCGGAGGCGCCGCCGCCCTCGCCGCTGGCATGACGCCGCTCGAGATCGGCAGCGACATCGGCGGGTCCATCCGGGTTCCCGCCGCCTACTGCGGCCTCTATGGCCATCGCCCTTCAGCGACCGCCGTGCCGCGAGCCGGTGCCTTTCCCCGTGGCGACCTGCCCAATCCCGCCTCCGTGATGGGCGTACAGGGGCCGCTCGCTCGCAGCGCCGAGGACCTCGAGCTGCTGTTCGACGTGGTCGCCGGCCCCGCACGCGGCGAAGACGTCGGCTGGCAGCTGGCGATTCCCCCCTCGCGGCAAGAGAGCCTGAGGGACTTCCGCGTCGCGGTGATGCCTGCGTTGCCGTGGGCCAGCGCCGCCGCGGAGATGTCGGCGAGGGTTGAGGAGCTGGCGCATTTCCTCAGCCGCCAGGGCGCGAAGGTCGGCGAGGCAATGCCGTCGCTGGACATAGAGCAGTACTTCCGCGACTACCTGCGCCTGCTCATGGTCGAAACGACTCTTGGCCAAAGCCGCGAACAGCGTGAGGAAGCTGCCCGCCGGCTCGCGTCAGACGATTCTGTGCTGGGCGCCCAGGCCGAGGGTCTCGTGCTCGACGCCGCCGATCACGTCATGTTGCTGCACCGCCGTGAGCTCGCCCGCGAGGCGTGGCGGGCCTTCTTCGGCGAATGGGACGTCCTCATCGCGCCCATGGCCCTTGACGCGGCATTCCGTCACCAGGAAGCGGAGACGCGCGACCGCACGCTCGTCATTGACGGCAACGAGGTGCCTTACCTGATGAACATCGTCTATCCCATGTGGGCGATTTACACGGGTCTGCCCTCGACGGCCTTCCCGGCAGGGCTCAACGCGGCAGGCCTGCCGCTGGGCCTGCAAGCCATCGGCCCCTACCTCGAAGACCGCACCACGTTGCGTTTCGCGCAGCTCCTCGAACGCGAATGGCAGGCCTTCCAACCGCCGCCGGGCTACTGAGGCGTCCGGCCATTGCCAGCGGATGCCCCGCAACCGCCCCGAAGTGGCACTAAGCAGCGCGGCTGGCTAGAATCAACCTGACAAGATTCGCACGCTTTCGGGGTCAGATATGCCTGCTAACGTCGGAAAACGCTACGTCGCGCCCTCAGGCGCCGAGGTCATCGTCACCAAGGGCGGCCCCGGCGACCTCAGCGACGGCGAAGTCGCCCTCTACCTCAAAGACCAGGCCCCGGCAGGCATCAGCGACGCCTCCGGCCGCATCGAGCCCAAGATCGAGCTCGGCAAGCGCTACCGCTCCCCCGATGGCGACGTGGAGCTTCTCGTTATCAAGGCGGGCGTCTGCGACCTGCGCTATAACGGCGCGCCCATGGAGGTCCTCCAGCCGAAGATCCTCCCCTCCGCCGACTAGCTAGTCGATAATTGCAGTCCCGCCACCTGCCTGAGCCCGGTAAACGCCGAGGCAGTTGTCGTCAAGGTCGGTGACCTTGAAGGCAAAGCCGGCCTGCGTGCTCTTCGTGTACTGTTGCCCGTCTGCGATCGTCGCTCTCAGGACAGGCTGGCCCAGGATTAGCGTCGGCAGCTCGTAGATCTTCACCGTCTGCTCGCTTTCGTTCACGAAGGTGATGCTGGTCTGCCCGCCGCCCGGCAACGAGCCGATGGTGCCCAGTAGCGTGCATGACAGGGCATTCAGGATCCCCCCGAGAATCGTTGTCGGGGTGGGCGTAGGCGTCAACGTGGCCGTCGGTAGAGGCGTCGGGGTGCGTGTTGGTGTGCTCGTTGGTGGCGCGGGCGTCTTCGTCGGTGGCACTGGCGTTGGCGTGCTCGTCGGCAGCAGCGTCGGCACGAGCGTTGGCAGCGTCGTCAGGGTTGCCGTCGGCACACCCACCGTCGGCACGTCTATCGTCCCAGTCGGACGCGTAGGCGTGGCTTTTGGTGTCACGTTCGTGTCCGGTGTCTTCGATGGCTGCGGCGTCTCACCGGGACGCAGCGTGGCCGTCGGTTCGCCCGGCTTTGCTGTCGCCGTCGTCCCGGGAGGCGGCGTGCCCGTCGCCGTGCCCCGGACCGTCGGGCTGGGCCGCGGCGTGCTCGTCGGCAGCGCCGTCGCCACCGGCGTCACGTCCGCCTGCTCCACGCGCCGCGGCGTGCTGTCTGCCGGCTGCTCGCGCGTCAGCTCGGCCTCGTCATTGGCCGCCGCGCGCACGATGTTCGGGTTCAACGGCTCGATGCGGCGCGCGATCAGGTCCACCGAGTAGTCGGCCGCCAACCGCGATCGCGTCTCGACATCGAGGTGCTCCAGGTCCGGACGGTGCATCGCCAGCCACGCCGCCAGCGCCGTGAGCAGCACGCTGATCACGCCAAACGCGATGAGCACCAGCGAGGTCCTGCCCAACTACGCCGTCGCCTTCCGCAGGTTGGCCTCAAGCTCCTGCAGTTCCGGCAACACGAATCCCTTCAAGCTCGAATCGGTGCGCAGGCGCCGGCCCCAGGTCGGCAACGCCCGGATCAACGACCACACCACGCGCTCGTCCAGGCGGCCGTCCGTCACTTCGCGCTTGAGCAGCGCCACCGCGTCCTCCACGTTGAGCCCCGGTTTGTACGGCCGCTCCGTGGTCAGCGCATCGTAGATGTCGGCGACGGCGCCGATGCGCGCGAAGATCGAGACCTGCTCGCCGCGCAGCCCTTCCGGGTAACCCGTGCCGTCCAGCTTCTCGTGGTGGCTCAGCACCAGCTCCTTGACCTCTTCCGCCAGGTCCACGTACTGCACGATGTTCAGGCCGATTCGCGGGTGCTCCTCGATCAACGACCGCTCCTGGTCGGTCAGCCTGCCGGGTTTGAGCAGCACGCTGTCGCGGATGCCGATCTTGCCGATGTCGTGCAGATAGCCGCCGACCTCCAGGAACTGCAGGTCCCGCTTCGGCAGCTCCAGCTCCCGGCCGATCTCCATCGATAGCTGGCCCACGCGCACGGAATGACCCGCCGTATACGGGTCGCGCGCGTCGATTGCCGACGTCAGCGCCCTGATCGTCGAAAGGTGCTGCTTCGCCAGCCGCTCGGTCATCGCGTCGAACGAGGTCGCCAGCTCGCCCACTTCGTCACGTCCGCTGACGCCGGAGCGCGCCGTCAGGTCGCCATCGGTCACGGCGTGCGCGGCGCTGACCAGTTTCAGCAGCGGCGCGGTCACACCCCGCGCGATCAGCAGGCCGGTGCCGATCACCGCCATCGTCGCGATCGCGAAGACCACCGTCATGCTCCAGCGCGTCGTCGATCCTGCGCTGGAGATGAACGAAGACGGCAGCGCCACCGAGAACAACCCCACGGTCTCATCCCGGATGCGCAGCTCGCCGTACAGCAGGTCGAAGTCGCGCTCGAAGATCGACTTCACCTCGCGGTACCCCGCCAGGCTGCCCTCGCCGATCTCTACCGCCGGCGCCAGGTCTGCGTCGGTGTCCGCGCGCGAGAACGTGCTCGCCAGGACGCTGCCGTCGAAGCCGTAAAAGGTGATGTCTGCCAGCGCTTCGTGCTTCATCGCCGGCATCAGCGACTCGATTGACGTCCCCACCAGCACCGCGCCGACCAGCTTGCCGTCCTGGTCGACAATCGGCCCGCCGGTGTAAAACGCCGCGCCGTCCGGCAGCCCCACCAGCTCCGCGAACTTATCGCCGCGCGCATCCTGGTTGCGTCCCAGCACGCTCTGCACGATCGGCAGGCTGCCGCGGCTGGTGCTGCCGCCGATCGGCTCGTAGGTCAGTCGCGTCGCGTCCTGCAGGTGCAGGCCCAGAAGACGGTTGCCGTCCAGGCCCACCACTTCGACATACTCGAGGTGGTCGTTGGCGGCAATCGGCTCCACCAGGCGCCGCAGCGTCTCCGTGTCGCCCGCCGACACGCTCTCCGGCACGCCGACCGTGAACGCCATCGAGCGCACCAGCGTCAGGTGGTCGCGCTCCTGGCGCACCATCGAGTCCGACGCCACCCGCGCAGCCTCCGCCAGCTGGTTGTCGAAACGGTCCTCCAGGGAACCGGTCACGAACCGCGTGGCAATAAACGTCCCCGCCGCCGCGACGATCAGCGTCAGGACGATGTACGGCGCCACGATCTTCCACCGCACGTGCGAGGGCACAAACAGGGCAACGGACGATACCAGCCGTCCCATCGGCGCGAGCGGGCCCATCATAGCTACTACGAATATCGACACACTCCCGGGCAGTCTCGATATTCCCTGCGACCTTGTCGTATGCGTT
>DATDOP010000105.1:0-7729 GCA_035293185.1 Dehalococcoidia bacterium
GCATCAGGACTAACCTGACCGGCAACGTCAACGCCGGAGGTCCCGTCAACAACTTGGCCGCCTCCGTCCGTGCCCCCTCCACACCTGGCACCTACTGTCTTCAGTACGACCTCGTCCGTGAGGGCATCGCCTGGTTCTCGATTGACGGAGCAGCCGTGGAGACGCTCACCGTCACCGTCAACTAACTCCCAGCGGGGCTCGTGCGAAGGCAGCGACCGGCAGCGCCGATCGCTGCCTTCGCTTCCCGGGCCGCTGGTGCGTAACGCCAGGACAAGCCGATGGCCGGCTCCCCCGATTCAGTGAGCTCTCGTGGACTAACCGAACCGGGCAGCCCAGCGCCGCGGCCAAAACCAAGCTCACGAGTTCTCAACGTCGCCGCAACGCTCCGTTGAGAACCTAGCCCTCGATGAGGTCAGCAGGCAAACGTTCGACTGGCGACGTCAGGTCACACGACAGCGCCAGTGAGATGTCCTCATTGCAGTCAGCGACCTTGGCTGTGCCGGACACTCGGCAGGAATCGCAAGGACTGCCGGCAGCGAGCACGGCCGTTGCTCAGGCCCGCGAGGACCCTCGGCGGGGCCCGGCCGAGATTACACCAACTGACGAAAGCGCGCCGGTTGACGCCGCGACGAGTCAACCCGTGTCGCACTCCGGCCGAACCATCGTCCGGAACGTTTTCGCGCTGGGCTCGGCCCAGCTCGTCACCTGGCTGGCCTCGAGCGTGCTCGCTGTCCTGCTCCCCCGCTACCTTGGCGACGGAGGATTCGGTAGCTTCAGCATCGCTTTCTCCCTAACCGAGCTTTGCGGTCTCATTGCCAGCTTCGGTACGGGGACTTTTCTCACGCGCGAGGTCGCGCGTGATCCCAGCGCGGCCGCCGCCCTCGTGAGGACGGCCCTCCTCACAAGGCTACCACTCGCCCTCGCCGCCGCAGCGCTGGCTGTAGCCGGCACGGTAGCGCTGGGATATAGCTCGCAGATCAGCCTCCTCGTCTACGTGCTCTGCGCGAACATCGCCATCTCGTCGTTGTCTGGGCTTCTCATCGCCACTCTTCAGGGAATTCAGAAGATGCGCCCCATAGCGCTGAATGCTGCCGTATCCAAGCTCGCGCTGGTCTCCTTCGTCGCAGTTGCATTGGTTGGCGATTTTGGCGAGCTCGGCGTCGCCGTCGCCTGGGTGCTCGGATCGCTCACAGCGCTTCTCATACCCTCCTACGTCCTCTATAAAAGCAAGATTCTCTCCGTGGGAGGATCGTTGGTAAGTCCCAGGTGGGTCCTCTCAGGTAGCCTCGCGTTCCTGGTCTGGCAGGCCTCTTTCTTTGTTTATGGTCAGATCGACATTCTTCTTCTCTCTCAATTCAGTAGAGAAGAGACCATTGGCTGGTATGGCGCGGCCTACCGGATAATCAACATACCGTTATTCGTGCCGGCCATCATTACAGCTGCCACCTTCCCTGCTCTCTCGCGCGCTGTGTCTGAGCGGCCTTCTGAGTATCGCGCCATCGTCGAGAGAAGCCTGCGCGCAATCCTGCTGGTCACGATGCCCATCGCTGGCTTGACGATTGTCATGGCAGACAGTTTCGTCGAGATCCTCTATCCTCCCGAGTTCCATCATGCTGCACCACTCATGAGGATTCTCGCCCTACACGTGCCGCTCATCGGCGTTGACATGGTAATCGGCACCGTTCTCATCACCAAGAATCGTCAAGCAGCCTGGGCAATCGTAGCGATCGCCGCAGCGGTCCTGAATCCGGCGTTTAACGTCTTCGCCATCCCGCTAACCGAACGGGCCTTTGACAACGGGGCGATTGGCGCCGCCGCGATTACGGGCGCCACTGAGTTGTTCATCTTTGTCATTGGCCTGTATCTCGCTCGGACCTCCCTGAGGCGCGAAGACCTCTGGTTCGGCGCCAGATGTCTGGCTTCCGCCGCCTGCATGATGGTCGTTCTTTTCTTTGCGTCGGACGTTTTTTTACCGCTGGCCGTACTGGCCGGAGCCAGCGCCTATCTCGTCGCGTCCGTGCTCCTGCGGACGGTATCCCGCGAGGAAGCGCGCCTCGTGCTGGGCTTTTTCAGCAGGCGGGCTGAGCAAACTCGCGATGACGAATCAGACGTCAACAAGCTCGGGATCGGCGAGAACTTCGCCAGGTTCAACGCACTGGCCGATGAGGCGGAGGCTTACCTGAAGAAGGGCAACCTTGACCGTGCAGCGGCCCAAGCGCACCTGGCCGCGATGTTCGCCTGCTGGCACCACAGCGGACTCTTCGTGAGCCTCAAACTGGAGGGCACCCTTCGGCGAATCGCCCGCGCGAGTAGACGGCAGCCCCTGCCTGCTGCGCGGCCCGGAGTCCTCGCGGAGCGTCGAGCGACCCCGAAACGCGTTCTCCACGTGGTCACTCACGTCGGCCCGGTTGGCGGCCATAGCCGGATGGTCTGGCGCTGGATCACGCAAGACGGCGCACGCGCGCATTCCGTCGCCATTACCCGTCAAGGGTCACAGCCCATCCCCGAGCGCCTCGCGGCCGCCGTCCGGCGCAGCGGCGGTAGGTTTCACGTACTCAACCAGCGTTCCGGTAACCTCCTCGCTTGGTCGGCCAGACTCCAAACGCTTGCCGCGTCATTCGACCTCGTAGTCCTCCACACGGATGGCGACGACGTAATACCCACCCTCGCCTTCAGCAATCAAGACAGGCCGCCCGTTGTCTTCATTGATCACGCGGACCATATCTTCTGGCTGGGTCGGTCAGCCTGCGACCTCGTCGCTCACCTGCGCGACTTTGGCAGTTCGCTCGGAGCAAAGCGACGCCTGATCCCGGCTGACAGATCCCTCGTCTTTCCCATTGTCCTCGGCGCCGTCCAGAGGACCATGTCCAGGACTGAGGCGAAGCGCAGGCTGGGCTTACCACCAGATGCTGTCGTGCTTTTGTCCGTGGCCCGCCCGCACAAGTATCAGCCCATCGACGAGCGCACATTCATGGCGAACGTACTACCGGCGCTCCGGAAATCTCCAGCAGCGCATCTCGTCATCGTCGGTGTCAGCGAAGGAGAGCAGTGGGCGGAGGCTGTTGCCGTCACCGGGGGGCGAGTGAAGACCTGCGGTCTTCAGGAAAACACAGGCGCCTTCTACGAAGCAGCCGACATATACGTGGACTCGTTTCCGCTCGGCTCAACGACCTCGCTGCTAGAGGCCGGCCTATATGGTCTACCGCTGATCGGCCGCTGCGCCGGGCCGTCCATCTGCGGCCCATTGTGCGCCGGGTCGCCCGGGCTCGATGGCGTCATGCTGCACACGAAAGACCCGGACGAATTCACGCTCAGCCTTTCGCGCCTGATCGAAGACGAAGCCGAAAGGCTGAGGGTCGGCGGACAGACGCAGGAGAGAATCACACGCTTTCACGCTGGCGACGGCTGGCGTGAGTCACTCGAGAACCTGTACGCAACGGCGATCTCGCTGCCGAAAGACAAGCTGCCTCTCCCACCCGGCGAGGAGTTTCAGACCGCGGAAATGGACGTGAGCGTCTATCGCGGCTTCTCAGCCACTCACTCCCCCACCGACTTTGACCGGTCTGTCAGGCCTCTCTACCTGCGGGAGTTGCCCTCCGGGGCTCGGCTGAGACTCTGGCTTGAGCTTCTCCGCCAGAAGCAGCCAGTAGATCCAAAGCTCCTGCTGCCAGAGTGGTTGGCGCGGCGCCTGGCTCAACTCGCGCAAGGAAGATGACTGCCAAGCGAGTTATTGGCCCGGCACCCGGAGGGCCTCGGCCTCAACCTCACCGGAGGGCGACAGCCGCCCCGTGGAGAAAAAGCGCCCGCCGGGAGACCATTTCGCCCCGTATGAGCCGACGAACAGATCGTCCAAGCAGCGCGCCTCTCAAGGCTGAGTATTCGCCCGAGCAACGTTGCGGACTCAGGTCTTATATGGACACAAACCCGCTGTCCAGCCGGCACAGCGCGGCCGGCTGGCTCCAGTGCGGGCGCTTCCTCTCTCGTTAGCGTTAGAACTCCACTCAAACTCAACCACGAAACCGCCGAGAGCCGCGTACTATAGGTGAATTCCGCGCCCCAGACGGCTTGGGCGGGTCGCAGAATCGTCAGGAATGTGATGCGTCTCGGGCATACCCGCTCTCCTCTTTTCGTCACCCTCATTGGCGTGCTCCTGGGCCTGACCCTGGTACTGGTCGATGCGCCCAATGCTGCTGCGGCGCCTTGTGACCCGCCGATTACGAATCCAATCGTCTGTGAAAACTCCAAACCCGGCAATCCGACCAGCGAGTGGGACATTAGCGGTGCTGGCGACGCCAGCATCCAAGGCTTCGCGACCGACATGAGTGTCGATCAGGGCCAGACGGTTTCGTTCAAGATCGACACCAACAGCTCCAACTATCGCCTAGACATTTATCGCCTCGGTTACTACGGAGGTCTGGGCGCACGCAAGATCGCGACGGTCCAGCCATCAGCGGCCCTGCCTCAGAACCAACCAGCCTGTCTCTACGAAGAACCAACCGGCCTTGTTGACTGCGGCAATTGGGGCATCTCGGCTTCATGGGCCGTCCCGGCAAGCGCGGTCTCCGGAATCTACATTGCCAAACTGGTGCGAGAGGATGTCGGCGGTGATGTGTCCAGCCACATCACCTTCATTGTTCGGGACGATGATGGACACTCGCCGATTCTCCTTCAGACGTCGGATACCACCTGGCAGGCATACAACAGCTATGGTGGCAACAGCTTCTATCTCGGCTTGCCTGTCGGCCGCGCCTACAAGCTCAGCTACAATCGGCCATTCGTAACCCGCGACGGCTCGACCGTTTGGGACTGGCTGTTCAGCAGCGAATACCCGATGGTGCGCTTCCTGGAGGCCAACGGCTACAACGTCAGCTATTTCACCGGCGTCGACAGCGACCGCCGCGGCGCCGAAATCCTTGAGCACGAGTTGTTTCTTTCAGTTGGTCACGATGAGTATTGGTCTGGACCACAGCGCAGCAATCTGGAGGCCGCGCGCGATGCTGGCGTAAATCTGGCGTTCTTCAGTGGTAACGAGGTCTATTGGAAGACGCGCTGGGAGACGAGCATCGACGGCTCAGGTACTCCCTACCGCACACTCGTCTGCTACAAAGAGACCTGGGCCAACAGCAAGATCGATCCGCTCCAGGATGTCTGGACTGGAACCTGGCGAGACCCTCGCTTCAGCCCGCCTGCGGATGGCGGTCTGCCCGAAAACGCGCTCACCGGCACCATGTTTAGCGTCAACCGCGGTTACGGCGGATGGGGCACGGCGATCCAGGTTCCCGCTGCTGAAGGTAAGATGCGCTTCTGGCGCAACACGAGTGTGGCCAACCTGTCCTCTGGCCAAGTTGCGACGCTCGAGAACTTCACCTTGGGCTATGAGTGGGACGAAGACCTGGATAACGGGTTCCGTCCCGCTGGCATCGTGCACCTCTCCTCGACGACCGAGGAAGTACCCGAGAAGCTGCTCGACTTCGGTAGCACGGTGGGAGTCGGTGTCGCGACACACACTCTAACGCTATACAAGGCCACAAGCGGCGCCCTCGTCTTCGCCGCGGGCACCGTCCAGTGGCCTTTCGGGCTAGACAGCGAGCACGACGGTCCCTCCACGTCGGCAGATGTCCGCATGCAGCAGGCAACTGTCAACCTCTTTGGCGACATGGGTGTCCAACCTGGCAGCCTGAGGCCCGGCCTTGTCGCCGCCTCGCCGTCCAGCGACACCGTCGCGCCAACATCGATAATTACCTCCCCTGCCTCGAACACAACCGTGCCGCAGGGCCAAGTGGTGCCAATCAGCGGGACCGCCTCGGACTCAGGTGGCGGCCGCGTTGGCGGTGTCGAGGTTTCCCTGGACAACGGCGCAACCTGGCATCCAGCCAGCGGCCGGGAGAACTGGACGTTCAGCTGGACACCGAACACGCCGGGCACTGCAACAGTTCGGAGCCGGGCAGTCGACGATAGCGCTAACCTCGGCAACGCGTCGTCTAGCAGGACGATCACGGTAGAGCCGAGAACGTGCCCTTGCACCATCTGGAGCCAATCAGCAACGCCTGATATTGCTTCCGCCGAGGACCCGTTCGCGATCGAGCTCGGCGTGAAATTCCGCGCGGATGTGGACGGCTACGTCACTGGCATTCGATTCTACAAGGGTCCAGACAACACAGGAACTCACATCGGCAATCTCTGGACGGCAAACGGGCTGCTACAGGCAACCGGGACATTCGTGAACGAATCCTCAAACGGCTGGCAGCAGTTGAATTTCCCCTCGCCAGTACCGATCAGTGCCAACGTCACCTACGTCGCCTCGTATCACTCCGATGTTGGCAGCTATGCGCTGACTGGGGGGGAATTCATAACTTCGGTGGATTCGTACCCACTACACGCGCTGAGCAGCGCTGCCGCGGGCGGCAACGGGGTCTACCGGTACGGTGGCAGCGCCTTCCCAAACCAGCCCTCGCAAGCCACCAACTACTGGATCGACGTGGTTTTCGAGACCACGGCAAACGATACCATCCCGCCCACCGTCATCGATCAATCGCCCACTTCCGGGGCTTTGCAGGTGGCCCCGACGACCACCGTGACCGCGACCTTCAACGAGCCGGTGAACGCTTCGTCGATCACCTTCGAACTGCGCGCACCTGGCAATCAACTCGTGCCTGGCGCAGTCTCTTATGATTCGGCGACGCGCGTGGCGACGCTCACGCCCAACGCCGTCCTGGCAGAATCCACGACTTATGCCGTGGCGGTTAGGGACACTGAGGACCTGAGCCAAAACGTAATGGCGCCGGTGAGCTGGTCCTTCACGACCACGGGGCCGGCTACCAGTCTCTGGGTCAACTCTCCCACTCCGACGTTCATTGCCGTGTCTGACCCCTATGCTGTGGAGTTGGGTGTGAAAGTCCGTTCAGACGTAGACGGCTTCATCAATGGCATCCGCTTCTACAAAGGTTCAACGAATGTCGGTCCACACATTGCCAACCTCTGGAGCGAAAGTGGAGCACTCGTCGCCACGGCGACCTTCACCGACGAATCCGCGAGCGGCTGGCAGCAGGTCCTGTTCCCAGCGCCCGTGCCGATTGGAGCTAACACTACCTATGTGGCTTCGTACCACACGGAGTCCGGCTTCTACTCTGTCGATCAGGCCTATTTCGTCACCGGCGTTGACAGCTACCCGTTGCACGCGTTGTCTAACGCAGAGGCGGGCGGCAACGGCCTCTACAAGTACGGCCCCTCCGGCTTCCCGACAGGCAGCTATAGCGCCTCGAACTACTGGGTCGACGTCGTCTTTAGCCAGATCTTCTTCGACAATGTGCCGCCTGCTGTCCTTAGCCAATCGCCCGCTTCTGGCTCCGACACAGCAGCGCCTACGACAACGGTTACCGCCACCTTCAGCGAACCCGTGTTGTCCAGTTCAGTCAGCTTCGTCCTGCGCACCGCCGCCGGCTCTAACGTCCCCGGCAGCATCACCTACGACGCGGCGACGCAGACAGCGATCTTCACTCCGATCTCAGATCTGGAGTACGGAGCAGGCTTCACCGCCACGGTCAGCGGCGCCAGGGATGTCGCCGACAACCCCATGACCGCTCCGGTGAGCTGGTCCTTCACCACCGTGGCCTGTCCCTGCACCATCTGGCCCGCCAGCGCCACACCCGCCACCCCCAACTCCGGCGACACCAGCGCCATCGAACTCGGCGTCCAGTTCCGCTCCGACGTCAGCGGCTTCATCACCGGC
>DATDOP010000106.1:0-5737 GCA_035293185.1 Dehalococcoidia bacterium
TTGCGCACCCGGCCCAGCGCACCGAAGAACAGCTCCCGCCAGGCGATGGCGAAGGCCGACGCGTCGACCTGGACGCCCTTCGCCTGCGCGATCTCGACGACCTCGTGGCTAACGGCACTGTGCCAGTCGAACACGGTCCCGCCGACGTCGAAAGTCAGCACTTTGACGGCGCGCAGCTTCTCGTTCATGGCGGCGAGTACAAGCGATGGCGCGCCTTCGTGTCAAGGCGGTGCAGGTGCTAAACTCGACGCCGTCCGTATTCAGATTCCAACCGTTGTTCAGGAGACGCTGTGAAGGTCCACGAGTATCAGGCGAAGGCGTTGCTCGCCGGGTTCGGCGTGCCGGTGCCGCGCGGCCGCGTCGCGACGACGCCGCAAGAGGCACGCCAGGTGGCGACGGAGCTGGGCGTGCCGGCGGTGGTCAAGGCGCAGATCCACGCCGGCGGCCGCGGCAAGGGCGGCGGGATCAAGCTGGGCGCGACGCCGGGCGAGGTTGAGGCCGCGGCGGGGGAAGTGCTCGGCATGACGCTGATCACGCACCAGACCGGCCCGGAAGGACGCCTGGTGCGCAGCGTCCTGGTCGAAGAACAGACGGCGGTCGAGCGCGAGCTGTACCTGGCGGTGCTGATCGACTCCTCGACGGGCTGGCCGGTGCTGATGGGCTCTGCGGCCGGCGGTATGGAGATCGAGGAGGTTGCCGCCAGCCACCCGGAATCGATCCACCGTGTCGGCATCGATCCAGCGGCGGGCTTTCAGCCCTACGAAGGACGGAGGCTGGCGTTTGCGCTGGGCCTGTCGGGCGACCTGCTGAGGCCGGCGGTGGCGCTGATGGCGAACCTCTACCGGTTCTTTGTGGAGAAGGACTGCTCGCTGGCGGAGATCAACCCGCTGGTGGTCACGCAGGACAACCAGATCGTCGCGCTGGACGCGAAGCTGAACTTCGACGACAACGCTGCCTTCCGTCACGCCGACATCCTGGAACTGCGCGACAAGGAGGAAGAGGACCCGCTGGAGGTGCGCGCGCAGGAGGAAGGCATCAGCAACTACGTCAAGCTGGACGGCAACATCGGCTGCGTGGTCAACGGCGCCGGGCTGGCGATGGCGACGATGGACGCGATCAAACTGGCGGGCGGCGAGCCGGCGAACTTCCTCGACATTGCGACGGCGAACGACCCGCAGCGCGTGGTCAACGCGCTGGGGATCATCACCTCAGACCCCAACGTGAAGGCGATCCTGATCAACATCTTCGGCGGCATGGCGCGCGTCGACGTGATCGCCGAGGGGATCATCGCAGCGAACGAGCAGTTGAAGCTGAACATACCGATCGTCGCGCGGCTGGCGGGGACGAACCTCGAAGAGGGCGTGCGGATGCTCGAGGCGTCCACGGTGCGCTGCGAGCGCGCGGAGGACCTGGGCGAGGCGGCGCGCAAGGCCGTGGCGGCAGCGAGGCTCTAAACTAGACGCATGGTTGCGGAACTGATCCTCACCTCACTTGCTCCCGAGGCACCGGATTCGAGCTGGCCGGCGGCGATTCGCCGACATACAGACAAAGCAGATCGGCTGTTTAACTCTGGGATACTCGAGGAAACGTTGCGAGAGTACGAGGCGGCGCTGGCGATTGCGCCTGACGATGCCTATCTCCACAACAACCGCGGTGCAACGTTGGCGAAACTCAATCGCCGTAGCGACGCGCAAGTTGCCTTCGCAAAGGCCGTAGAGCTGAATCCTAAGAACCCGATCATGCTTCGGAACAAGGCCTACGCACTGTGGGAATTGGGAAAGCTCAAGGAAGCGCTTTCAACGCTTGGAAGTCTCAATCACCCGATTACCAAGGATGCGCTGCGCGCGCTCAGGGACGTCCACCTTCATAACCTGGCAAAGCGCCAGCTGATCTCCTGGTCAGGTGGTAAGCCCAAAGGGTCAGATATGGGAATCGAATTGACTCCTGGACCAGCGATCTCGGAGTGGATCATCGAAAGCAGGCGATGATCCTCTATTTGGATAGTAGTGACCTTTTCAAACTGTACGTACTTGAACCAGACTCGGACCGAGTTGAGTTCAACACAAGCGTGGCTGATCAACTAGCTGGTTCGAGGCTCTCGTACGCGGAATTGCGCGCAGGCCTCGCCAGAGCCCAACGAGGCCATCGGCTCCTGCGGGACGGCCAGTCAATCTCTCAGTCCACTTACGACGACCTTGTCAGGCAGTTCGAGAGTGACTGGCGGTCTCTTGTGAAGGTGAATGTCTCTCAGAGGCTTATCGGCGTAGCTGGCCAGCTTGCCGCCAAGCACTTTCTGACCGGCGGCGACGCCATCCAGCTTTCAGCCGCATTGACCCTGCGCGATATCTCTCTGGACGAAGTCCGGTTCTCAGTGGCAGACAAAGACTTGAAGAGCGCAGCTATCGCGGAAGGCTTCGTCGTAGTCTAGGAGCAATCATGAGCATCCTGGTTAACAAAGAGACGCGCGTCCTGGTTCAGGGCATCACGGGACGCGAGGGTGGGTTCCAGACGGAACGCTGCATTGAGTACGGGACGAAAGTCGTTGCGGGGTGCACGCCGGGGCGGGGCGGCGAGACGGCGTTTGGCGTGCCGGTGTTCAACACAGTGGCCGATGCGGTAGAGGAGCAGGGGCCGATCGATTGTTCGTTGATCTTTGTGCCGGCACCCGGCGCCCCGGACGCGATACTGGAAGCTGCCGACTCGAAGATCAAGGTGATCATCTGCATCACGGAGGGCATCCCGACAATCGACATGATGCGGGTCAAGCGGACGCTGCGGGACAGCGGCCTGACGCTGATCGGCCCGAACTGCCCCGGCGTGATCACGCCCGCGGAGTGCCGCGTCGGCATCATGCCCGGCAGCGTGTTCAAGAAGGGGCGCGTCGGCGTCGTGTCGCGCAGCGGCACGCTGGTCTACGAGGCTGTCGACCAGCTGACGCGACTCGGCATCGGGCAGTCGACGTGCGTGGGAGTGGGCGGCGACCCGATCATCGGGACGACGCAGCGCCAGGTGCTCGAGATGTTCAACAACGACCCCGAGACGGACGCGATCGTGATGATCGGTGAGATCGGCGGGACGGCGGAGCAAGAGGCGGCGGAGTACATCAGGGCGCACGTCAAGAAGCCAATCGTCGCGTTCATCGCCGGGAGCACGGCCCCGCCGGGGCGGCGCATGGGCCACGCGGGCGCGATCATCGCCGGGAATACTGGGACGGCGGAGTCGAAGAAGGCGGCGCTGTCAGCGGCCGGCGCGGTGATCTGCGATTCGCCGGCTGAGATCGGCGCGACGACGGCGCGCGTGCTCAAGGAACGCGGCCTGGCTTAGCTAAAGCTAGGGGGCGGCCGAAGGCGTGACGTTGACGACCACGCTGCAGTTGGAACGCCCGGCTTCTTTGTCGCGCAGCCACTCGATCTGCAGCACGAACTGATCGGCGCGCGCGGCGGTCGCCTGCACCTTCGCGGCCTGCACCTGAAGCGTCGAGCCGTCCTCAGCGCGCGCGGTCAGTCCGTCGCGGTTGAGGCCGGATTCGGGGCTGACGCGCACCGAATCGATCTCGAAGCCGTCGAGCGCCTGCGGGTCGAAGTGAAACTGCTGGGTGGTGCCGTGGGTCAGGGTTAGCGGGCCGCTTTCGCAGGGGATGTTGCGCACGAAGCCCGTCCCCAGCTCCCGCTCACCGGAGTCGCCACCGCCGCCGCGCAGGGAGTCCGCGGCAGCGATGCCCAGGTAGATGGCCAGGGCCGTGGAAACGCCGAGCCAGAGGTAACTCCAGAGCAGGCCGGAAGACAGGGGCGCCAGCAAGACGGCGATCCGGCCGCGCAAGCCTTCCTCCGCGTAAGCGCCGCCGAAAACTACCCGGCCACGGCGCGAAGGCTCGTACTCCGGCTCTTCCTCCCACTCCTCGGGCGCCTCTCCTGGTTCCGCCTGATCGGCAAACGCCGCGACCGCGGCCGGCTCCTCGCCGGCGTCCTCAGATCCGGGTTCGTCAGGGGAATCCGCGACTGCTTCTGGCGCCCACATCTGCTCTTCGGTCATCGCGGGCTCGACCTCAGGCTCGGCCTCGTCCGCCTCTACTTCCAGCTCAGGGGCGGCCAAGGCCGCGTCGTCCAGGGTCATCTGGGCGGCCGCGGCGGCCTGCGCCAGGCCGGCGAGCACCTGCTCGGGCAGCTCCGGCGGCAGGTCAACGTCCTTCAGGTCCGCGAAGACCTGCGCCGCGGACGGCAGGGCCTCCAGCGTGGCTTGACAGACGTCGCAGCCTTCGACGTGAGAGGCGATCTGACGGCGGATGCCGACCCGCATGGCGACGCCGCTGCCGCCAACCAGCTCCGTGAGCTCGCCGCAGGCCTCACGTCCGCGGAAGTACAACGCGGTGGCGATGTAGGCTTCGTCGAAGCCGCCGCGGGCGCGGCCGAGCGCCGCGTAGACACCGCCGCGCCCGGACGACGACAGTCCGGACACGTCTTCCGGCGCTATGCCGCGGCGCAGCGTCAGGTCCAGCAGGCAGTAGTCCCTGGGCCGGAGGCTGCGCGCGGCCTGCCAGGCCCACAAGGCGACCTCGCGGTCCGTGCTGGCTTCGGTTTGGGTGAAGCGCCGGTCCCCGGGCGAAAGCCTGACTTCGGCGGGGCGGGTACGGTCGTTGGCGACGGCGAGTACCTGCTCCTGGGCGAAAGCGAACAACCAGGCGCGGACGCCGGTGCCAGCAGGGCGCTGGTGAGCCTGGATTCTCAGGTGCTCGATGGTTGAACGCGTAATGGCGGCGGCAACAGCCGGGTCCAGCGTGGCGCGCAGAGCGAAATCGTAGAGCGGCTGCGTATAGCGACCGGCCAGCGCGGCGATGGCGTGATCGTCGGAAGCGGACAGCGAGTCGGCGAGCTCTTCGTCTGAGCTGCGGGAGGGGTCATTCATTGTCCGCGCGCAGTGTAGCCCAACTCGCGCCCGAGTTCCATCCTCAACCAGTAACCAGCGTAAGCCCTATGGCCGGGACCGCGAAGAACGGTACTCTGCCACGGCGGCGCCGACCTCCGCCGGCGACGTCTGCTCTCGCTGCGCCAGGAGGGAGACGATCGCGGCGCGCTGGGCGAGGTCGTCGCGGTCTTGACCCCACTGCTGGGGCTCGGCCAGCTGCTCGAAGGCGTCGTCCGTCTCGCGCCAGCGGAAGAGAGACCTACCGCGGGGCCGGCCGTCCTTCACGGTTTCGACCTCGTACAGGTCGGTGACGCGACGCGAGAAGTCCTGCAGGCTGTAGCCGAAGCGCTCGATGTAGATGACCAGCTTGAACGTAGCGGCGTGCTCGTCGGCGATGCCGTTGCCGTGCGTGACCTCGAGCATGCCCGCCTCCACGCCGGGCGCGTGAAGGGCAGTCTGGAGTGCGTAGCCGCCTTCGTGCACGGTCTCGAAGACGCGACGCACGGGCGGACCCCAGATGTAGCCGGGTACCGGGGCGTAGGCGAACTCCGCGACCTGCAGATAACCGCCACGACGCTCCTGCTTGAGGCGCTGCATCAGATCGGGTTGGCCGGCCACGGGCGTTACGGGCATGTCAGAGGGACGCAGGGCAAGGACGGCGTTGGCGGTGGTGGTCTTGCCGGCGAAGCGGGGCACGGCGACGGTGAGGAAGGACTTTTGCTCATCGACGGCGGCCCAGAGCACGGCGGCCATTTCGGCGCTCAGCGTGCCGTTGCGGACGAGGTCTGCGATCGTGATCTCAGCCACGACGGGAGTATACGACCGGCAAGCAGAA
>DATDOP010000107.1:0-4489 GCA_035293185.1 Dehalococcoidia bacterium
CTCCTAGCATGGAAGGCCTCGGACGATCTTGCGGCCGGGGTGTACAGGACTCTACGGGGAAGGCCCATTGACCCCTGGCTTGTAAGTCAGGCGACTCGGGCGGCCATCTCGGTACCGGCCAACATCGCAGAGGGATACGGCAGGGGAAGTCTCGGTGACTACCTCCGGTTCCTCGACATTGCTCGCGGTTCTCTATCGGAAGTGGAGTATTACCTGCACTTCTTCGAACGCCAAGAGTTGTTGTCTCCTAGTGAAATCCAAGTTCTGACGAAGCTGCGCGACCAAGCTGGCAGGTTGCTGACGGGCCTGTGGCGCGCAACGAAATCGAAGACGAGAGAAGAGTGGGATCGAAGCGGCGGAATCCACGAGGTGGGCCCCGCCTATTCGACAGAGGAAATTCAACCTGAGCACCTTGTTGCTTGTTGCTAGTAGCTTGTTGCTCACGTAGAAGCGGAGGACGCCGATGGCAGTTAGGCCAGAAGAGATAACAGCAATCCTCAAGGCGCAGATCGAGCAGTTCGGCGCCGAGGCGAGCTCGGTCAACGTCGGGACCGTAATCGACGCCGGCGACGGCATCGCACGCGTGCACGGCCTTTCGGAGTGCATGTACAGCGAGCTGGTGGAGTTCGACGACGGCACCATCGGCCTGGCCATGAACCTGGAAGAGGAGACGGTCGGCGTCCTGGTCCTGGGTGACTACACCCACATCGCCGAGGGCCAGCAGGTCAAGACCACGGGCCGCATCGCGCAGGTGCCGGTGGGTGACGCGCTGCTCGGCCGCGTCGTCGACGCGCTGGGCAACCCGATCGACGGCAAGGGCCCGATCCTCTCGACCAAGCAGCGCCCCGTGGAACGCATCGCGCCCAACGTGGTCACGCGCAAGGGCGTCAGCGTGCCAGTGCAGACCGGTATCAAGGCAATCGACTCGATGATCCCGATCGGCCGCGGCCAGCGCGAGCTGATCATCGGTGACCGCTCGACCGGCAAGTCGACAATCGCCATCGACACGATCATCAACCAGAAGGGCGGCGACCTGATCTGCATCTACGTCGCCATCGGCCAGAAGGCCTCGAAGGTGGCGCAGACGGTCGGTCTGCTGGAGCGCTACGGCGCCATGGAACACACCATCGTCGTCTCTGCCTCGGCCGCAGACCCGGCGCCGATGCAGTACTTGGCCCCGTACGCGGGCTGCGCCATGGGCGAAGAGTTCATGGAGTCCGGCCGCGACGCGCTGATCGTCTACGACGACCTCTCGAAGCACGCCTGGGCATATCGCCAGGTATCGCTGTTGCTACGCCGTCCCCCCGGCCGCGAAGCCTACCCCGGCGACGTCTTCTACCTGCACAGCCGCCTACTCGAGCGCTCAGCACGGCTCGAGGAGTCGTACGGCGCGGGCTCGTTGACCGCGCTGCCGATCATCGAGACGCAGGCCAACGATATCTCTGCCTATGTGCCCACAAACGTCATTTCGATCACGGACGGGCAGATCTTCCTGGAGGCAGACCTGTTCAACGCCGGCGTCCGCCCGGCGATCAACGTCGGCCTGTCGGTGTCACGCGTCGGTGGTTCGGCGCAGCGACGGGCGATCCGCCAGGTCGCCGGCACGTTGAAGCTGGAGCTGGCGCAGTTCCGCGAGCTGCAGGCCTTTGCGCAGTTCGGCACGTCCGACCTCGACGCCTCGACAGTACGCCAGATCGAGCGCGGCCGCAGGATCACGGAGCTGCTGAAGCAACCACAGTACTCGCCGGTGAACTTCCTGCACGAGGTGGAGATCCTGTTCGCAGCCGTCAACGGCTTCCTCGATGACGTGCCGGTCGACAAGGTGCGCGCCTTCGAGACCGGACTGTACGGCTTCATGGACAGCAACCATCCAGAGATCGGCGCCGAGATCCAGGAGAAGATGATCCTGTCAGGGGAGCTGGAAGAGAAGATGCGCGCCGCCATCCGCGAGTACAAGCAGACGGCTGCGCTGTAGAGGGTAACGGTATCTCTAAATGCCAACGCTGCGTCAGATCAACCGCCGCATCAAGTCCGTAGAGTCGACCGCGAAGACGACGCGCGCGATGTCCCTGGTGGCGGGCTCGAAGATGCGGCGCGCGCAGCAGACCGCGTTGTCGCACCGGCCCTACGCCGACCAGCTGCGCTGGCTACTGGCCGACGTCGTTGAGAGCCTGGAGTCGGAGGCGGCAGCACTGGGCGGCGCACTGCATCCCCTGCTGGAGCGCCGCGAGGCCAGCGCCCACGCGCTGGTGCTGATGACGCCAGACCGCGGGCTGTGCGGCGGACTCAATACCAACCTGATCCGTCTCGCGGGCAGCTACATCCAGGGCCATCCCCACACCAAGCTCGTCTCGGTGGGGCGCAAGGGGTTCGACTTCTACCGGCGCGCCCGGGCCGAAATCATCGGTGAGTTCACCAAGCTCGGCGACTACCCGTCTTTCGACGATGTACGGCCGATTTCCCGCCTCGTTTCAGACGCCTACATCTCGGGTGAGGTCGACCGCGTGGCCATCGTCTACCCGGCGTTCATCAACACCGTGCTGCAGCGGCCGGAGGTGCTGGAACTGCTGCCCGCGACACCGCCGGAAGACGCCGAAGTGAAAGCGGTAGACTACATCTACGAGCCGGACGCAAGTACCGTGCTACATGACCTGATGCCGCGTTATGTGGAGATTCAGGTCTACCGGGCGGTGCTGGAACTCGCGGCCAGCGAGCAGTCAGCGCGCATGGTGGCCATGAGAAACGCGACAGACGCGGCGCAGGAGCTGATCCAGGAGCTGACGCTGCTGCGCAATAAGGTGCGCCAGGAGCAGATCACCAAGGAGCTTCTGGACATCACGGGCGGCGTAGAGGCCATGCATTCGGCCGGCTGAGTCTACGCGAGAGGAACAAACGTCATGCGTCAGTGGGGTAAGGGCGATTTTCAGAACCTGTTCGAGTGGCAGATGGTGGACAACGTCTCCGAGCTCCTGAACAAAACCTGCGAGGAGATGAAGCTGGGACGCGACGAGGAGTGGATCCTCGAAGTGATCCGTGAGTCCGCGCAGAACCTGCCGGATTCAATCATCGAGGGGCAGGAGAGCGACTACCTGGCGGAGTACATCCTCGGTCTCAGCGCCGCCCGCAACGCGCTGGTGGTGGCGAGTTACTGCTTTCGCTTCCTCAAGGGTCAGAAGCTGATCGAGGCAGACAAGGCAGACTTCGTCGATGGCCGCCTGGAGGAGCTCGAAGAGGTGCTGGCAACGGTGACAGACACGCTGCGCGCCAACCTGGCGAGCGGCCAGGGGCAGTTCTCTAACAACTAGGGAGTAACCAGTAACAGGTAACCAGTAACCAGAAGCAAAGTGGTCGCGCCGGGGTGCGGCCAGCGGATTACAAGGCCGCGGAGGGTTTCATGGCAGAGGGCACGAAGGGCACGGTGGTCCAGGTCATCGGTACAGTGGTGGACGTAGAGTTCCCGCCGGACAACCTGCCGTCCATCTACAACGCGATCGAGATCGACAAAAACGGCACGAGGGTCGTCGCCGAGGTGCAGCAGCACCTGGGCAACAACTGGGTGCGCGCCCTGACCATGTCCGACACCGACGGTCTGCGCCGCGGCGCCGTAGCGATCGACACCGGCCAGCCGATCGCGGTGCCGGTCGGCCCCAACACCCTCGGCCGCCTGTTTGACGTGCTCGGCACGCCGCTGGACAACCTCGGTCCCGTCACAGGCGACCGCATGCCGATCCACCGCCAGCCTCCGAGCTTCGAGGAGCAGGAGACGGAGCCCCAAGTCCTCGAGACCGGTATCAAGATCGTCGACCTCATCGCTCCCCTCGCCCGTGGCGGCAAGGTCGGCCTCTATGGCGGCGCCGGCGTCGGCAAGACGGTGCTGATCAAGGAGCTGATCAACAACATCGCGCGCGAGCACGGCGGACGTTCGGTGTTCGCGGGTGTGGGCGAGCGCAGCCGTGAAGGCAACGACCTCTGGGTCGAGATGCTGGAGTCGCCAGAGGTCAACGAGAAGACGGTGCTGGTCTTCGGCCAGATGAACGAGCCCCCCGGCGTGCGTCTGCGCGTCGCCCTGACCGGGCTGACGATGGCGGAGTACTTCCGCGACGTCGAGGGCCAGGACGTGCTGTTCTTCGTCGACAACATCTACCGCTACACGCTGGCCGGCATGGAGGTCTCGGCGCTGCTCGGTCGCATGCCGTCCGCAGTCGGTTACCAGCCGACGCTGGCAACCGAGGTCGGCGCGCTCGAGGAGCGCATCACTTCGACACACAAAGGATCGATTACCTCATTCCAGGCGATCTTCGTGCCCGCCGACGACTACACCGACCCCGGCGTGGCGACGACGTTCGGTCACCTCGACGCGTCCGTGACGCTGGACCGCTCGATCTTCGAGCAGGCGCTGTTCCCGGCGATGGACCCGCTGGCGTCCTCGTCGCGCATGCTCGACCCGCTGATCGTCGGTCAGGAGCACTACGACACCGCGCAGGGCGTG
>DATDOP010000108.1:0-7324 GCA_035293185.1 Dehalococcoidia bacterium
AGGAAAGCGCGCGGGTTGTCCCAAATAGCGCTACTCGTTCCGGTGCAGGCTCCATTCCGCCAATGGTAGGAAAGCCGCACAGAGTTCCCGCCGCCTGACGCCCAGGTCAGCGTACCTACGTTCGTGAAAGTCACGTCCACGTCGTTGGCGCTGTCTGCCAGCATCGTGGACGGTGTCGTGTCACTGTCAAAGGTCACAGCGTAGACCGGCTCGCCAACGTTCACGTCCACCCGGCGCACGTTGCCCCCTTGAGTGCTGAACCAGGTTATGCCCTCGCGTACAAGGTCGTAGACCAGGCAGTAGGAGCCGGCTGTGGGTGGCGCCGTCACGTTGATATTCAGCGCCGTCACCGTGCCTCCTGGCGAGATGTTCGACGGCAAGGTGGACCTGGGACCGTCCCAGACCACAGTGGCGCTTCCCGGGCAAGCACCGCTGCGCCAGTGATACGAAAGCCGAACCGGGTTCGGTGGTGACATTTGCCAGGTCAGGCTTCCAGTGTTGGTGAAGCTGATCGACACCGGCGACACGGCGCCGGCGCCCATGCTCAGGGGCGTCGAATCGGAGCCCCAGTTGACGCCGTATACGGGCGCTTGAACGTTGACCTGTACTTGTCGCGTACTGGCGCCCTGCGTACTGAACCAGGTCATGCCTTCGCGTACTAGGTCGTAGACCAGGCAGTAAGTCCCGCTGACAGCAGGTGCGATTACGCCGATCGTCAGGTTTGCCGTCTGTCCGGTAGCAACGTTGCCCGCCAGCGTCGCCCTGGGCCCGTCCCAGACGGTATAGCCGCCTCCTGGACACGCCCCGCTGCGCCAGTGATACGAAAGGCGGACAGGATTACCGCCGCCCGATTGCCACGTCAGGCTGCCAGCATTGCTGAAGTTGACCGTCGCGGAGTTGGTGCTTCCCGAGGTCATGGTTGTCGCCGTGGTATCGGAGTTCCAGGTCACGCCGTAGGTTGGCAGCGCCTGCGTAACGGTTACGCCCACGTTCAGCGTGCTGGCCGCCTGCGTGCTGAACCAGGTCACACCTTCGCGCACCATGTCGTAGACCAGGCAGTAGCTGCCGGCACTCGCTGGTGCGGTCACGGCAATGTTCAGCGCGCTCACGCTCTGACTCGTAGCCACATCCCCCGGCAGCGCCGCGCGCGTGCCGTTCCAAACGACATTACTGCCGCCTGGACAGGCCCCCGACTTCCAGTGGTAGGCAAGACGCACCGGATTGGCGCCGCCCGCCGGCCAGGTCAGCGAGCCCGTATTCGTAAAGCTGACTGCCACGGTGCTTATCCCGGACGCGGGCATCGTGCCAGGCGTCGTGTGGGCGCCCCACGTCACCCCGTACACCGGTACAGGCGGCGTCTCGGTCGTCCACGCCGAATCGCCGCCGACACCCAGCGCTTTCACGCGATAGCAATACGTACCTGCCGGTAAGCCTCCGCCAAAGTGGTTATCGACAAAGCTCGTCGAGGAACCGGACACGCTCCCTACGGACGTCCAACCGCTACTGCAGCCGCTCAGGCCGCGCTCGACGTCATACGCGAACTTCGATCCGGAGGCTGCTGTCCAGTTGACCGTGTTCGAGCCTGAACCCGGGGTGACGTTCACCGTCGGGGGCGCGCCCGGCGCTGCGCCGCTTAGCGTGTAGATCGAGGCAGCACCTGCCTGGTCGTCAGCCAGGATGACCTTGCGAGAGCCGGCAGACACGGCGGGACACATCAACGGAGTCGACGGCGACCCGTTGCAAATCGTGCCGCAGTTGGGGTCGTAGTTGGCGTCGCCAGAATTCGTGGAGCACGTGTGCCCCATGCTCAGGCCATGACCCAGCTCGTGCTCCATCACCGACCGCAGGCTGAAGGACCCGCCGGCGATGCTGTTGTCCCAATCCCAGCTGAAGTTCGCGCTGTCGATCACCGTGTCGGAATCGACCCGCGAGCTGCCGGACCAGGCGCACTGGTTCACGCCCAGCACACCGCCCGTGGCGATGTCACCCCAGGAGACGGTGTTCAGCCCATCGACAACTAATCCTGTGCGGGAGGTGGTTCCGACATAGGAAAACGCCGCGTAGGAGTTGGCGAGCGCCTGCCATGCGTGCCAGGACTCGTAGGCAATCTGACTGAAGTTCATCCCGGAGGGCGGAGTCGTGCTGGCGTGCGAACCACCCGGAATGGCCGGATTGACCTCGAAGGGGAGCGGGAGACTGGCTGTTGGCCAGGCGGGGCATGACACGTAGAAGGCTGAGACGATCACGTTCTCATCCTCGTTGAACGGAATCGTCACGGTCTTACTCAGCGCCTTGCTCAGCTTCCCCTCCAGGTCCTTGATCGCAACGCTGGGCCGCTCTGTCGGCTGATAGGCTCGCGCGCCTGCCAGGGAGTATTTCGATTGCCAGAGGCTCAGGAGCTTGGGATTCGACGTCCCATCCAGCAGGAGCAACACTCGCTCGCCAACCAGGAAGTTCGGCACTCCACCCACCACGACGTGCAGCTCTCCGACCGACCCGCCCGGTAGCTTCAGCGTCAGCCTGTCTGGTCCAGCGCCCTTGATATAGCTCTCCACGTCCAAGCTGACGGTCGTCTCGATGCTGGAGCCGGCGTGGGCGGCGCGGATGTCCGTGACGTTTGCGATCACAACGGCGCCTGCATCGCGCGCCTGCTTCTCGATGGGCTGGTCCAGCATGCTCACCCCGTCAAAACCGGCCGGGGCGACCACGGCCGCGCGTTCCTGCCGGTCCATCGCGGACAGGCCGCACACCACTACCGCCAGGACGAAGACCAGGAAAAGCCTTCTAGGCATGCTTAGTCGCCACCTCTGAAAGATCCCATCCCTTAAATAGTCGGCTGCAAGCCTTGCGCATTTACAACAGGAAAAGGGCCGCTCGCTGCCACACCCCGATGCCGCTCCTCGCCGCTGCCCGCAGGCTGGCGCATCGGCTCGCAAAAGCACTTCGCGCGACCGATAACTAAACCGCCACCGGATGCGTTGTCATAACAGACATCTCGACGCAATATGTCCTAGGCGGGTAACACGGGAAGAGCGCCTTGACGTTGGACGCCAGGCTGCCACGGTTCGTCCTTCACCCGTCGCTCCAGCGACTCGCTAGCCTGCGGCCCGGAAACAAGCGCTCTCGCCGCGCGGCACGCAAGCAGGACTCGCGTCGCCGCTTCCTCGAAGTCACCACCGCCTCAAAGTACCTGCCCGGCCTCGACGGCCTGCGCGCCATCGCGGTGCTCGCTGTGCTGACTTACCACGCTCGGCCGTCCTGGCTCCCCGGTGGCTTCCTCGGCGTCGAGGTCTTCTTTGTGATCAGCGGCTTCATCATCACGCGCAGCCTTCTGCAGGAGTGGCAGGAGGCGGGCCGCATTTCCCTGCGTGCGTTCTGGCTGAGACGCGCCCGGCGCCTGTTGCCCGCGGTCTTCCTGCTGCTCGTCGGCGTGATGGTCTACGCCTCCCTCTTCGAGCCGGAGGCCATCGCGGGGCTGCGCGGCGACGTCCTGGCGGCGCTGGCCTACGTCACCAACTGGCACCTCGTCTTCGCCAACCAGTCCTACTTCGACTCCTTCGCGAAGCCCTCGATGCTGCGCCACCTCTGGTCGCTCGCCGTCGAGGAACAGTTCTACGTGGTTTGGCCCATGCTGCTTGCCGTCTGCCTGCCGATCCTCAAGAAGAACATGACGCTGGTCCTCATCATCGCGGCTGCGATTGCAGCGTCGGTCGCCATGGCGCTGCTCTACGAACCCGGCAAAGACGCCTCCCGCGTCTACTACGGTACGGATACGCGCGCCTCCGGCCTGCTGCTCGGTGCCGCGCTCGCCTTCCTGATCTCCGGCCGCAATCTCGGCTCCCAGACCGCCCGCCTGCTCGTCGCACTGACGGGCATTGCCGCCCTAACGAGCCTTGCTATCACCGCCCTTGCTCTCGACGAAACGTCGGCGCTGCTCTACCGCGGCGGCTTCTTCGCGATCGGCTTGCTCAGCTGCGGCGCCATCCTCGCCGTCAGCCAACCCGGCCGGCTCTCAGGATTGGTCGGCTGCGCGCCGCTGCGTTGGCTCGGCGTCCGGTCGTACGGCATCTACCTCTGGCACTGGCCCGTCTTCCTGCTCACCTGGCCGGACCAGACGAGCATCGTCCTCGTTGGCGCCCAGGTCGTGGCGGTCATCCTCATCGCCGCGCTCTCCTACCAGTATTTCGAACAGCCCGTCAGGGAAGGCGCCCTCTCCCGTTGGTGGGCCGGCGTGCGCGCCTGGCGTGGTCTTAGCCTGCGCAGCCGCGGCACCTTCGCGGTCGGCGGCAGCGTGGCGCTCGCGCTCGTCGTTTCGCTGAGCATCGTCGCCGCGCTCGCGAAGCCGCCCCAGAAGCCGGCCTACTTCGCCCTCGAAGGCGTGCGCATCCGCCACTCCGAGACCGCATCCTCGCAGGAAGCCAGCAGCGTCCCGGCCAGCAGCTTCCTGCACAGAGTCCAGACCAGCTTCGCCGAGCTAACCAGCCTGCCCCTGCCTTGTCCGCGAGTCGCATCGTCGCCCGGCTGCGCCGAGCCGCCGTCACTGCTGGTGAGCGTCAACCTCATTCCCGAGAACTCCCCAATGGGTGACGCCGCGCTCTCAGACCTCGGCCAGCTCCCTGAAGAACGGACGGCTCCGGCAGAACCTGAGACTGCCTCTCTGGCGCTCCCACCCGTTCAGATGCCCGAAGCGCGCGCCGTCCCTGCCGGCCTGCCCATGGTCACCGCCGTCGGCGACTCCGTCATGCTTGGCGCGGCCACTCGTCTCGCCGCGTCGATCCCCAACATCGATCTTGATTCGCAGGTCGGACGCCAGGCATCCACCGTCATCGCCCTTCTCCGCGAGCGGCAGCAGAGCGGCCATCTGGGCCAGATCGTCCTGGTACACGTCGGCAACAACGGCAGCCTCACCCGCCCTCAGTTCGAAGAGATTATGTCAATTCTCGGGGACGAACGTGAGGTCATCTTCCTCAACCTCAAAGTCCCGCGCAGCTGGCAGGACAGCAACAACGCCGTCCTGGAGCAGGGCGTGCCCGGCCACGCCAACGCCAGGCTGATCGATTGGCACGGCCTGACCATGGACCACCCGGAGCTCTTTGCCAACGACCAGATTCACCTCAGCGGCACCGGCGCAGAGCTCTACGCCCGCCTCGTCATCGAAGCCGTCCTCGGCTGACGGACCTGATACCCATTGCGAGCCAGAGCGCGCCAGCGCGAGGCGAGGCAATCCCGGCCACCAGGGTTCGTCCGCTTACCGCAGATTTGGGTGATCTCAGGCGTGACATTGCTGTGCCTCCAGACGCTCCTCCCGACGGCACGGCCTGAATGCTGAGAGCTGAAACCTGAAGGCCAGCTACTGAAACCTGACAACTCCCACCCCACCAAGCTAGAATCGAAGCCGTCTCCGCGCCCACCATCCCCAGCTAGAGGAGCGAGCGATGCGCATCTACAACTTTGGCGCCGGCAACCCGGACCCCGGTTCCTTCCCGGCCGCACAGCTGGCGGAGGCCGCCGCGCGCGTCCTCGCCCGTGAAGGCGATCGGCTCGTCCTCTATCCGGACCAGCGCGGTCACGCCCCTCTGCGCGAGATCGGCGCCGTGCGCTTCGCCAAGAACCACGGCCGTGACATGAACATCGATAACATGGCGCTGACCACCGGCTCCATGCAGGCGATCAGCCTCGTCAGTCAGGCGTTCCTCAAGCCCGGCGACACGATCATCACCGAGGAGTTCTCTTACTCCGGCAGCATCAACTGCTTCCGCAAGTACGAAGCCAACATGGTCGGCATCCCCGTCGATGACGAGGGCATGAACACCGACGCCCTCGAAGAAGCCCTCAAAGACCTCGACCGCAAGGGCACGCTGCCGAAGTTCGTCTACAGCATCGGCACCAACCAGAACCCCACCGGCACGATGATGCCCGTCCACCGCCGCGAAAAGCTGCTGGCGCTGACCCAGCGCTACGGCATCCCCGTCGTCGATGACGACTGCTACGCCGACCTGCTCTTCGGCATACCGGCACCCACCAGCCTCTACGCCATGGACCCGGATTCGGTCATCTACATCGGCTCCTTCTCCAAGATCATGGGCCCCGGCATGCGACTCGGTTTCTTTGCCGCGAAGGACGAGTGGCTGCAGAAGGTCCTCTACTGGAAGATCGATGGCGGCACCAACAACTTCGCCGCCTTCGTCGCCGCGGAGTACCTCAAAGACCACCTCTGGGACCACGTCGACGAGATCAACGGCATCGTCAAGAGCAAGCTTGACGTCGTCATCGAGCAGCTGGACGCGAACCAGGACGCCTTCCCCTACCACAGCAACCCCCAGGGCGGCCTGTTCATCTGGATGAGCGTCCCCGACGACGCCGACCCCAATCGCATCCTCGAGCTCGCCAACGAGCGTGGCGTCCGCTACGGCACCGGCAAGGCCTTCCACAGCGGCGGCCAGGACGTGCACTACCTGCGCATCGCCTTCGGCTGGGCCTCGCACGACGACTTCCGCGAAGGCATCCCGCTGCTCGCCCAGTGCGTGCGCGATGCCCAGAAGATCCCCGTCGTGGCCACGACGTAGCGCATGCGGGAATACGACCTCGTGATCGTCGGCGCCGGGCTGGCCGGCCTCACCGCGGCGATGTACGCCGGACGCTACGGCCTCAGCGTCGGCATCGTCGACCAGATGGGCGCGGGCGGCCAGATCGTCAACGTCGAGAAGATCGAAAACTTCCCTGGCTTCCCGGAAGGTGTGGCCGGCTTCGACCTCGGCCCCATGGTCCAGGAGCAGGCCGAAGCCGCCGGCGCCGAGTTCATCATGGACACCGTCGAAGCCCTCGAAATCGATGGCGACAACCGCATCGTGCGCGGCGCCGAGGACGAGCTGCACACCCGCGCCGTGATCGTCGCCGCCGGTTCCAGCCTGCGCGCCCTCGGCATCCCCGGCGAGGAACGCCTCCTGGGGAAAGGCGTCTCGCACTGCGCCTCCTGCGACGCGCCCTTCTTCGCCGGCCAGGACGCCTGCGTCATTGGCGGCGGCGACTCCGCCCTCGACGAAGCCTCCGTCCTCGCCGAGCAGGCCGCCCGCGTCCTCGTCATCCACCGCGGCCCCGAGTTCGACGCCCAGCAGGTCATCCTCGACAAGGTCGCCGCGCTTCCCAACATCGAACCCGTCTTCAACACCGAGGTCGAAGAGATACTCGGCGCTGACTCCGTCACCGGCGTCCGCCTGCACGACCTCGGGTCCGGTGAGACGCGCGTCGAGCAGCTCTCAGGCGTCTTCGTCTTCGCCGGCCTCGAGCCCAACACCGCCTTCGTCCGCGGCGTCCTCGACCTCGA
>DATDOP010000109.1:0-11979 GCA_035293185.1 Dehalococcoidia bacterium
AGCGCCGTGGCTGACGCGCGCGATGCTCCGCCGCAGCGACGGTGCCTTCGTCGGCGACATCGGCTTCCACGGCAAGCCCAACGCGGCCGGCCAGGCCGAACTCGGTTACACGGTGGAGGCAGAGTACCGCCGTCAGGGCTACGCTTCCGAAGCGGCGCTGGCGCTGATCGACTGGGCCCGGCGCGAACACGCCATACGCCGCTTCCTTGTATCTATTTCACCCGCGAACGCGCCGTCGCTAGGCCTGGCGGCGAAGCTCGGGTTCCAACGCATCGGTACGCAAATGGACGAGATCGACGGCGAGGAGTACGTCTTCGAGCGGGTATTCGCGGACTGAAGCCTACTCGGAGCGGATCACGCTTTCGAAGCCGGACGTTCGGTGCGTGCCGTCGCAGATTGGCTTCGTGACGGATAGGCCGCAGCGGCAGAGCGCCAGCCGTCCCTCGTAGGCATTCGCCCTGCCCTCCGGGTCGACCAGCTTCACCGGCCCCAGGACGAAGTAGGGACCGTTGTCCCGCGGCGTGATCGTGACTTCCTCGCTGGATTCACTCATGACGTCACTCGCCCAGAGGCTTGCCGAGGACCTTCTCGTACAGCAGGCGCGCCACGGTGAAGCCCTCGCGCTGGTAGATAGCCTGCGAGGCCGGATTCTCGACGCTCGTCTCGACGCGCAGGATACCGGCGTTACGTTCCAGCGCCAGGGCGTTGGCCGACTGCAGCATCATCTTGCCGATGCCCCGGCGCTGATGCCCCGGCTGCACGATCAGGTCGTGCAAGGTTGCGATCACGAGGCCGTGCGGCGAGTCGCCGAAGGTCATCCACAGGAAGCCGGCCCGCTGCTCGTCCTCCAGCCAGATGTCGGCCACGGTGCGCTCTTCCAGCAAACTCGCCGCCAGGTCACCGAGAAACAGCTTGGGCAGCGTGGAGTTGAACCACATGTCATGGTACTCACGGTACGAGCGCGTGCGATACCAACCAGGCAGGCTCTCGTAGCTGCCCATGCAGCCGAGATCGAGGATGAACTCCTGATCGGTTTCGAGGTCTACCGGGCGTTGAGAAAGCACTGCTATCGCCTATCCAGGACTGAGTTTACCAGCAAAACCAGAACAGACTTCTGGCGTCACACCGCCGGCGAGAGAAAACGCACGAAGGCTTCGTCACCCAGCAGCACCGCTTCGTCCCGCAGCCTCAGCCGGCCGTCGACAACCTCTGTGAGTCCCAGCGCCTGCGTCTCGGCCAGCGCTTCTCCGAAGACGCGCTCGAAGGCCACGCCAAAACGCCGCTCAAACGAGCTCATATCCAGCCCCTCGCGCAGCCGCAGCGCCAGAAAGGCCGTCTCGGACATCTCCCGCGCCTCGTCCGGCCCCTCCCGCATCCCGATTTGTAGCATCGCCGGCAAAGCGCCTCCGTCATCCCCTTGTTGCCCGTTGCCCGTTGCCTGTTGCTCAACCAAAGCGATGTATCGCGAAGGGCTCGCCGCGTCGGCGAAGCGCTCCCCCAGCAGGTGCGAATGCGCGCCCGCCCCCAGGCCCAGCCAATCGCCATTGCGCCAGTAGACCAGGTTGTGGCGGCACTCGCGGCCGGGGCGTGACCAGTTCGAGATCTCGTAATGCTGATATCCGTCCCGTGCCATCCGCTCGATGCTCCACTCGAACATGTCGGCCTGCAGGTCCAGGTCTGGCCCAACGCTGCGGCCGCGCGCGACGTCACGCGTCAGCGGCGTCCCGTCCTCCAGCGTCAGCGCATACAGCGAGAGGTGCTCCGGCTCCATGGCAATCGCCCGCTCCAGGTTGGTCTGCCAGCCCTCCAACGTCTGCCACTGCAGCCCGTAGATCAGGTCGAGGTTCACGTTTTCGAAGCCCGCCTCCCTGGCCCAGCGGTACGCGTCGTCCACCTCGTCGCCGTCGTGGATGCGCTCCAGCGTGCGCAGCTCGTCGTCGTGAAAGCTCTGCACCCCAAAGCTGATCCGGTTGAACCCCAGGCGCTTCAGCCCCGCCAGGTGCCCCGCGTCCACCGTCCCTGGATTGGCTTCCAGCGAGATCTCCGCGTCCGCCGCGATCTCGAATCGCTCCTTCAGCGCCGTCATGATGATCTGCATCTCCGGCAGGGGCAGCAGGCTCGGCGTGCCTCCCCCGAAGAACACCGTCTCCACCCGGCGGCCGGCCACGTGCGGCGACCACAGACGCGCCTCCGTCTCGACCGCGCGCGCATACGGCGTCATCAGCGAGTCCTGGCCCGCGTACGAATTGAAATCGCAGTAGGTGCACTTCGCGGTGCAAAACGGGATGTGCACGTACAGTGAGAAAGGCTCGTTTGTCCTCACAGAATCAGTGTAGCCCTTGAGGCGTCGAATCTGCTGATTCGTTTGCGCCCCAGAGCCGGCTTGCATAGAATGGGCAGAATCAATTCGACGGGAGGCGCTGCTTTGAAAAAGCTTCCAATAATCGGCCTGCTCATCGGCGCCATCGCTGCCTTGTTCGCGTTCAAACGCAAGAAGGGCGAGCCACCGACGGAAGATTCCGGCTCCGCAGACAGCGGAGCATAACCACCGGCCCCCATCCTGCGTACCTGCAACTGATTCCCAGTCGTACGGAATATCCGCCGACATCTGATCGTCGCGCCCTCGAGATGTCGAGGGCGCCCACTTTCTCAAGACTCGCAACGTCTACCGCCCGTTTGAGGGCAAATGCGCTTCCGCGCCTGGAGGAGGAACCAAGTGCTTAAGAGCCATTACTGCGGTGAGCTGAGGGCCGGCCACGCCGAACAACCGGTCACCCTCGCCGGCTGGGTACACCGCCGCCGCGACCACGGCGGCCTGATCTTTCTCGACCTGCGCGACAGCACGGGCATCGTCCAGGTCGTCGTCAACCCGCAGTCGGCGCCCGCCGCCCACGCCGTCGCCGGCGAAGCCCGCAACGAGTACGTCTTGCAGGTGCACGGCACCGTCGCGAAGCGGCGCGCCGGCACCGAGAACGCCGCCATGGCCACCGGCGAAGTCGAGGTCGTCGCGGAGTCGATCGCCAACCTCAACGCGGCCAAGACGCCGCCGTTCTACATCAACGAGGAGTCCGCGGTCGACGAACTGCTACGCCTGCGCTACCGCTACCTCGATCTCCGTCGTGAGACCATGCACGACAACCTCGTCCTGCGCAGCCAGGTCGTGCACTATATCCGCACCTTCCTGCACGGCCGCGGCTTCATCGAGGTCGAGACGCCGATCCTCGCCAACCCGACACCCGAGGGCGCCCGCGACTACCTCGTACCCAGCCGCGTTAACCCCGGCACCTTCTATGCGCTGCCGCAGTCGCCACAGCAGTTCAAGCAGCTGCTGATGGTCGCCGGCCTGGAGCGCTACTTTCAGATCGCCAGGTGCTTCCGCGACGAGGACCTGCGCGCCGATCGCCAGCCGGAGTTCACGCAGCTCGACCTGGAGATGAGCTTCGTCCAGCAGGAGGACATCCTCCAGCTTACGGAGACCCTCTACACAGGCATGACCCGCGAGCTGCGTCCTGAGTTGAAGCTGCAGACGCCCTTCCCCCGCCTCACCTACGCCGAATGCCTGCGACGCTACGGTTCCGACAAGCCCGACATCCGCTACGGGCTGGAGCTGACCGACTTCACAGACCTGGTGCGCCACACCGAATTCGCGGTGTTCCGCACTGCCGCCGAGAGCCGCGGCGCCATCGAAGGCCTCTGCGTGCCCGGCGGCGCTTCCTTCACGCGCCGTGAGATCGACGAGCTCACCGAGCTGGTCAAGACGATGGGCGCCCGCGGCCTCGTCTCCATCGCCTTTGAGGCGGAGCCGCGTTTGGCCACGGCGGAGCAGATCAGAAGTCCCGTGCTCAAGTTCCTCGGCCTGGAGCTGGCGCAGGCGATCGGTATCAACGCCGGCGCTGCCGCCGGCGACCTCGTCCTGATCGTCGCGGGCCAGGGCGGCCTGCCCGCGAAAGAGCCCGGCTCCGCCGAACGCGTGAAGCCCGCGCTCGACGCACTCAGGCGCGCCCTGGCGGCGAAACTCAACCTCGCTGACCCCAACACGCTCGCCTTCCTCTGGGTCCTCGACTTCCCGATGTTCGAGTGGGACGGTGAGGAGGAACGCTGGAGCCCCAGCCACCACCTCTTCACCTCCGTCAAACCCTCCGACATCGACAAGCTGGAGAGCGACCCCGGTGCCGCCCTCAGCAACGCCTATGACCTGGTCTGCAACGGCCAGGAGATCGGTAGCGGCAGTATCCGGATCCACGACCGCAGGGAGCAGGAGCGCATCCTGCTCCTGCTCAAGATCAGCGAGTCGGACGCCCACGAGCGCTTCGGTCACATACTCGAAGCTTTCGAGTACGGCGCCCCGCCGCACGGCGGCATCGCCCCCGGCATCGACCGCACCGTGGCGCTGCTTGCCCGGGAGACAGACATCCGCGAGGTCATCGCCTTCCCCAAGACGAAAAGCGCCTCCGACCCCATGACCGGTGCCCCTCTGCCCGCGGAAGCGTCCGCGCTGGAAGTCCTGAAGATCAGGGTCGTGACAGATCCGCCAGCTCGTGACGCGGACATCTGAGAGATGTCGTCCTGAGGCGCGCCAGCAGCCGAAGGACCTAAGCGGCACGAACTCCCGAAGCGGTTCGCCGTAGTTGAGCAACGCCGGCGGGATGTGCCCCGATGTCCTCAACAGGGTCAGAGGCGTCCCTCGGGACACAATCTGCTTCACCAGAGTGCGCCGGTACGATCATGCGGACCTCCACAAAAAAGCGCACTGTGATCCACAAGCCGTGAAGTTCGTTGTAAGGTGAAACCACGCTTTGCTAACATTCGTAGCAATCATTGACGAAATCGCGGCTCCCTGAGCGTGAGTCGGTGACGGTAGGGGCGGGGTAGAGGGGTAGGAGGCAACGATGACAGGTTCCCCACGAAGATTCTTGTTCTCGATTCTCTTCATGGGGGTGACGCTGCTCGCGCTGGCCTGTGGCGGTGACGACAACGGCAATACCGGCAGCGGCGACGGCGACGGTGATAACGGTGACAGCGGCTCCAACTCCTCGCCCGCGAACGCCGATCTGCGCATGTCCGGTGGCGACCCGCTAACGCTGGACCCTGCTGTCGCCGGTGACGCCGGTTCCGCCACTTACATCGTCGAGATCTTTGGCGGCCTCGTCACCCTCGATCGCGACCTCAAGATCGTCCCCGACCTCGCCGACAGCTGGACCGTGAGCCCTGACGGACTCGTCTACACATTCAAGATCCGCTCCAACGCCCAGTTCCACAACGGCAAGCCGGTTACCGCCAACGACTTCAAGTACTCTCTCGACCGCACCGCGAAGCTGGGGCAGACAACCTCCGCCACAGCCGAGGCCTACCTGGGCGACATCGTCGGCGCGAAGGACGTCACCCGTGGCCGCGCCGAATCGATCACCGGCGTGAAGGTCATCGACGCCCGGACCCTCGAAATCACGATCGACAAGCCCAAGGCCTACTTCCTGGCGAAGCTCACCTACCCCACCGCCTTCGTCGTCGACCAGCAGCAGGTTGAGTCCAACCCGCGCAACTGGACGCGAGACCCCAACGGCACCGGACCGTACAAGATGGGTGAGTGGCGCCTGAACGAGCGCATCATCCTCGAGGCCAACGACAAGTACCACCTTGGCGCGCCGGCTGTTAAGCGCATCCTCTTCGTCCTCGCGGGCGGCTCCACGCTGACCCAGTACGAAAACGACGAGTTGGACGTAGCCGGCATCAGCGTCAACGACATCGAACGCGTGCTCAGCCCGCGCGACCCGCTCAACAAGGACTACAAGAGCGGCAAGAACCTCTCCGTCTACTACATCGGCTTCAACGTCTCGCAACCGCCCTTTGACGACCCCAAGGTGCGCCAGGCGTTCGCCATGGCGATCAACCGAGACCAGATCGTTCGCGTCGTGCTCAAGGACATGCTGCCCGTCGCAAACAGCTTCATGATGCCCGGCCTGCCCGGTTACAACTCCCAGGCATCGCTACCCGGCTTCGATCCAGATGGCGCGAAGAGGCTGCTCGCCGAATCCAAGTACAAGGACGTGCGCGGGCTGGGCCAGGTTACGCTGACTGAGATTGGCGGCGGCGCCAACGCCGGTATCACCACGCAGGCGATCATCGAAATGTGGCGCCAGAACCTCGGCGTCGAGGTGTCGATCGCCCAGTCTGAGCAGGCAAGCTTCTACGACGACCTCGACCGCGGCCGCCTGCAGATGTTCGACATCGGCTGGATCATGGACTACCCGGACCCGGAGGATCTCATCGACCTCCTCTTCCACAGCACCAGCCGTCAGAACAACACGAAATACAAGAACCCGCAGCTCGATGCGCTGGTTGAGCAGGCGCGCACGGAGTCGGACACCACCAAACGTCTGCAGCTGTACCAGCAGGCGGAGCAGATCCTCATTCAGGACATGCCGTGGATCCCGCTCTACTTCGGACAGGACCACTTCGTCGTCAAACCGAAGGTCAAAGGCTTCGAACCGCTGCCGATCGTCATCCCCATGCTGCGTTATCTGACGATCGACCAGTAATCAGCCACGCTTCCCCGAATCTGACGGTCGCGTTCGTGACCCGGCGCGCAAAGCAGGAGTAAACTCGCCGCGATGGAAAGCAGCCTGTCCTACATCCTGAGGCGCTTGCTCTGGGTGCCGGCGGTACTCTTCGTCGTCAGCTTCGCAACCTTCGCCCTTGCGCGCTTCGGCCCCGGCGATCCGGTGCGCGTGGCGGCAGGCAACTTCCGCGACGAAGAAGCCTTCGCGCGCATCCGCGCCGCCCGCGGGTTGGACGATCCGATATACCAGCAGTACTACCTCTACATGAAGGACGTCATCCTCCATTTCGATTTCGGCGAGAGCTTCCGCTACCGCGATCGCAGCGTCAACGAGGTCCTCTTTCCCGCCATCTGGCGCTCCATGCAGTACAACGTTGTCGCGATGGCGATCACCGTGCCGCTTGGCTTGGCCCTGGGCATCTTCGCCGCCAGGCGTCAGGGCACCTGGATGGACCCGACTTCGATCAGCACCTTCCTGGTTATCCAGTCGGTACCAGCCCTGATCGCCGTGCCTTTTGCTTTACTGATATTCGCTCTTAAACTCGGTGTACTACCCGCCAGCGGCTGGCCGCAGGACTGCACCCTCACGTTTTCGCCTCTTGGCGATAGCTATGAGTGCATCGGCGTCGTCAGCAAAGAAGCGATCATCCCCGTCCTCGCACTGTCTTTGCCGGGTATCGCCATCTGGGGACGCTACACGCGCGCCTTCACCCTCGAAGTAATGAAGGAGGACTACGTCCGGACAGCCCGTTCCAAGGGCCTCTCTGAATTGGCCGTCATGAGGGGGCACGTCCTGCGCAACGCGATGCTGCCTTTGAGCACGATCATCGTCTTTTCCCTGATCGGCCTGCTTGAGGGCTCGTTCTTCATCGAGACGCTGACCGGTATCCCGGGCGCGGGACGTCTCTCGTTTGAGTCGATTGGCAGCCGCGACTACGACATGATCATGGCTGTCGTGCTGATTGGCGCCACGCTCTTCGTCTTCGCGAGCATCGTCGTGGACGTGCTCTACACCATCATCGACCCGAGGATCAGGTATGGCGCACGAGAGCGCTGAGCTCGCACTCGACACCCTCGACCATGAGGTCAGCTCCGTCAGCCCTCTGGGCCTGGCCTGGCGCCGTCTTGTCCGTAAGCGGATCGCGATGGTCGCGCTGACCTTCATCGCAATCTTCTATTTCGCCGGCATATCGGCGAACTTCCTCACCTCCTTTGGCGTCATCACCTCCTACCGGGAACAGGACCTCGAGCAGGCGCTAGAGGGACCCTCCATCGACCACCCCTTCGGCACCGACCGCCTGGGCCGCGACCAGCTGAGCCGCGTCGTCTGGGCCTCCCGGACAACCGTGATCGTCACGCTGGCCACCTTGTTCACAGGCGGTCTCGTCCTCGCCGTCAGTCTCGGGCTCATCTCCGGCTACGTCGGTGGCTGGGTCGATACGGTGATCATGAGAGTCGGCGATACGTTCGCTTCCCTCCCGACAATCCTGATGCTCATCCTGATCAACGCGACCCTCAAGGAACGAGTGCGCGACCTGGGCCATGACGTCGAGAGCTTCACCGGTATCGGCGGCATCGTCTCGCAGGGCATCCCGGACTACTTCCTCGTGTTCGGGGCGCTTTCGCTGTTCGGCTGGGTCGGGGGCGCCCGCATCATCCGGTCGCAGATCCTTTCACTGCGGGAGACCGAGTTCATCCTCGCCGCGCGCTCGCTTGGCGCCTCCACCAACCGTATCCTCTTCCGGCACCTCCTGCCCAACGTCGCGAACATCATCATCGTCAGCCTCTCCCTCGGACTCGCGGGGATCGCTGGTTCGGAGATCGTCCTCACCTGGTTCGGCGTCGGCATCCAGCCCCCGCACCCCAGCTTCGGCGCCATGATCTTCGAGGCCTCGAGCGTCCGCACGATCAACCAGCACCCCCACCTGCTCTTATTCCCCGGCGCCGTCGTCGCTGGCCTGCTCTTCTCCTTCAACCTCCTCGGCGACGCCCTGACAGACGTGTTCACGCCACGCGCCAACTGACAGGCGCAAACGCGTTTCCGCGAGCCTCCCGCTGGTTGCTATAATTCAGGCAGCGGCCTCATCGCAAGGAAGGTTTGTCGCGCCCGTCACACGGAAGTAAGGAAACAGTGAAGGTAACCACAGAAGAGCTCCCGGAGCGCCAGGTCAAACTCCAGATCGAAGTCGACGACGAGCGGCACAACCAGGCGATCGAGACTGCGTACAAGAAGCTGGCGCCCCAGGTACAAATCCCGGGCTTCCGCCCCGGCAAGGCGCCGCGTCCGCTGATTGAGAAGCAGCTCGGCCGCCATCGCCTCCTGGATGAAGCGATGGACATCGTCGTGCCCGTCGCCTACCGCGAGGCGTTGGAGGAAAACTCCATCACGCCGGTGGCCCAGCCAACCGTCGAGCTCGTGAGCCACGAGCCGCTCGTCTTCACCGCCACCGTACCCCTGGAGCCCCTCGTCGACCTCGGCGACTACAAGTCGCTGCGCGTGCCCCGCGAACCGGTGAAGGTCGAGGACAAGCAGGTCGATGACGCGGTCGAGGACCTGCGCAAGCGCCACGGCACCATCGAACCCGTGACTCGCAAGGCCAAAAAGGGCGACATCATCAGCGGCAGCGTCAACGCCAAAGCAGGCGACCTGAGCGTCTTCGCCGCCGACGACATCGAGTTTCGTGTCACCGACGAGGCCCTGCAATCGCTACCCGGCTTCATCGACGTGGTCGCCGGTCTGAGGAAGGGCGACGAAGTCACGCAGAGCGTCGAGGCGCCCGCGGACCACAGCGACGAAAACATCGCCGGCAAGACGATGACCTACGTGGTCAAGGTCAACGAGGTCAAGGAAGAGAAACTCGCCCGGCTCGACGATGACTTCGCCAGGGAAGCCGGCGACTACGAGACGCTCCTCGCGCTGCGCGCCAAGATCCGCGAAGACATCGAGAAGGCTGAGAACGACGCCAACCTCCGCGCCTACGAGACGGCTGCGGTCGATGCGCTGGCTGGGCTGGCGAAGATCGAGTACCCGGCTGTCATGGTCGAGCACGAAATCGACCACATCCTCCAGGACCAGGCAAACCTCGACCCGCGCGACCCGCGGGCACAGCTGCTCTACCTCCAGCGCATGAGCAAGAGCGAAGAGGAGGTTCGGGAATCTGTACGCGAGGAAGCAACGACAAGATTAAAGCGCTCACTCGTGCTGAGTGAGTTCGCCGAAGCCGAGAATATTACTGTAGAAGACGCGGACGTGGACGCTGAGCTGGAGAGCATGGCCACATCCGCCGGAGAGCAGGGCGAGTTCGTCCGGCAGCTCTTCGGTGGACAGGAGGCCAAAGAGACCCTGGCACGCAACCTCCACACACGCAGGACCTTGGAGCGGCTGGTGGACATCGCCGGCCAGGCAGCCCAGAAGGCGGCTCCGGCCAAGAAGCCGGCCAAGCCGCGCCGAACAGCGCCTCGCAAGGAAGAGGCTTAGGTCCCCGGGCCGGGGCAGGAGTAAGAATGAACGACCCGTTGCGAGCCATCATCCCCGCAGTGGTGGAGACAACACCACGAGGCGAGCGCGTCTACGACATCTATTCGATGCTCCTCAAGGAGCGCATCGTGTTCCTCGGCTCGCCGATTGACGATCAGGTCGCGAACAGCATCATCGCCCAACTCCTGCACCTCGAGCGCGAAGACCCCGATCGCGATATCTCCTTCTACATCAACTCCCCCGGCGGTTCCGTACACGCCGGCCTGGCAATCTACGATGCGATGTCGCTCAACCGCTGCGACGTGGCCACCTACTGCGTCGGCATTTGCGCCAGCATGGCCACGGTGCTGTTGAGCTCCGGAGCCCCCGGCAAGCGCTACGCCATGCCACGTTCCACGATTCACATGCACCAGGTAATGAGCGGCGCCCGCGGCCAGGCGACCGACATCGAAATCGAAGCACGCGAGACTCTTCGCCTCAACGACCTGCTGAGAAATATCCTGGCGGGCAATACTGGTCAGGATCCGGAGCGAATTCGTCGTGATTTTGACCGAAACTTCTATATGGATGCCCAACAGGCGAAGGAGTACGGCATGATCGACGAAATCCTCTCTAAGGCCAGCGAGGCGGGAGGCTAAATGGCAACTCCGAAGGGCAGCCGTCTGTCTTACCAGTGCTCGTTCTGCGCCAAGAGCCAGGACCAGGTCAAGAAGCTCATCGCCGGACCCGGCGCCGTCTACATCTGCGACGAGTGCGTTGAGCTATGCCGCGAGATCATCGAAGAGGAAGGCGGGCCCGCGAAGGCCGCGACGGCGCAGAAGGTACCGCCGCCCAAGACCCTGCACGACCAGCTCAGCGAGTACGTCATCGGCCAGGAGCAGGCCAAGAAGATCCTCTCCGTAGCCGTATACAACCACTACAAGCGCGTCAACGCCAACGCCAGCGGCGCCGCCTCAGACGTTGAGCTGGAGAAGAGCAACATCCTGCTCGTCGGCCCCACCGGTGTCGGCAAGACGCACCTCGCCCGCACGCTGGCCAAGATCCTCGACGTACCCTTCACCATCGCCGACGCCACCGCGCTGACCGAAGCCGGCTACGTCGGTGAGGACGTCGAGAACATCCTGTTGCACCTGATCCAGGCCGCGGACCTGGACGTGACCCGCGCCGAGCGCGGCATCGTCTACATCGACGAGATCGACAAGATCTCCCGCAAGTCGGACAACCCGTCGATCACGCGCGACGTCTCCGGCGAGGGCGTGCAGCAGGCGCTGCTCAAGATCATCGAAGGTACGGTTGCCAACGTCCCGCCCCAGGGTGGACGCAAGCACCCGCACCAGGAGTTCATCCAGATCAACACCCAGAACATCCTCTTCATCTGCGGCGGCGCCTTCGAAGGCATCGACCGCGTGATTGAGAAACGGCTGGGCCGCGACCGCCGCGCCATGGGCTTCAAAGCCGACCTCGACCGCAAGCAGGGCCAGGAACGCATCGACGAGCTGATGAAGCACGTCCAGCACGACGACCTCCTCGCTTACGGTCTCATTCCTGAGTTCGTCGGCCGTCTGCCGCTGGTCGTCGGGTTGGAGTCCCTGAGCAAGGAGACCCTGATCCGCATCCTGCAGGAGCCCAAGAACGCCGTCCTGCGCCAGTTCCAGCGCTTCTTCTCCCTCGATGGCGTCGAGCTGGTCTTCACTCAAGACGCGCTCGAAGCCATCGCCGACGAAGCGATCACTCACAAGACCGGCGCACGCGGCCTGCGCACCGTCCTCGAAGACACCCTCCTGGACGTCATGTATGAGGTCCCCTCCCGCACCGACGTGCAGAAGTGCATCGTCAGTGAAGAGACCATCCGCAATCGCCAGCGCCCCCTCCTGGTCACCTCCAGCGGCCAGGAGATCGCCCCGGAGGACGACCTCAGCTTCGAGCGTCTCAAGGGCGCCTCCGC
>DATDOP010000110.1:0-2000 GCA_035293185.1 Dehalococcoidia bacterium
TCGATGGGCAACGCCGTCAGCCGCATCACCCACGCCGCCGTCAAGGGCGTCGCGCCCGAGCTGCGCGCCGAGCTCTACGAGGACGACGCCCAGGACTACTGCTACGTCAAGGACTGCGGTCAGGGCATCGCGCTGCTCCAGGCCGCCGAAACGCTGTCGCATCAGTGCTACAACGTCGGCGCCGGCCGGGCATCCAGCAACCGGGAGTTCGCGGACGCCATGCGCCGCCACTTCCCCAACGCCATCCTGCCTATGCAGCCCGGCGCCTCGGTGCCGCGCAAGGACCCTTATATGAGCCTCGCCCGCATCAAGGCAGACACCGGCTACGAACCGCAATACACCGTCGACAAAGCCATGGACGACTACCTCGCCTGGCTCGCCCTCAACGCTGAATAAAGGAAGCTGGAGGAACAAATGGAACCACCGTCTTGGCGTCACGAGACGTTCCCGCTGTTCCCGTTGTTCTTCCTGTTCCCACGCGGGGGAGCGGGGAGGCGAGCATGATCCTGCTCACCGGCGCCTTCGGCTTCATCGGCATGCACACCGCCCGCGCCTTCCTCGACGCCGGCGAAGAGGTCATCCTCACCCGCAACCGCTCCTACCGCGAACCCGAGTTCATCAAGGACGACCTCGGTAAGCGCGCTGCCGTCGAGCAGGTCGATATCACGAACGCGGACGCGCTCCTGGACCTCAGCCGCCGCTACAAGATCGATGGCATCTGCCACCTCGCCGGGCCCGGCTACAGCGCCGCCACCGCCGCCGCCGACTACCGCATCAACGTCTTCGGCCTGCTCAACATGCTCGAGGCCGCCCGCGAATGGCAGGTCAAGCGCCTCACGCTCGCCAGCTCCATCGCCACCTACTACTACGGCGGCGTCCCCCGCGGTCCCTTCGTGGAGACGATGCCGCTGCGCATGACCGCCACCAACCCGATCGAGACCTACAAGAAAGTCGACGAGCTGCTCGGCAACCACTACGCCGACCGCACCGGCATCGAGATTGCCTTCATGCGCATCGCGCTGATCTACGGCCCGTTGCATTCAGGCGGCGCCGCGAACATCGCCCACCTGCTCACCCGCGCCGGCGTCGACCACCAGCAGCCCCAGCTGCCCAACCCGGTCTTCGCCGAGGACACCACCGACCTCTGCTACGTCGCCGACTGCGCCCGCGCCATCGTCCTGCTCCAGCAGGCGGCCAGGCTCAACCACCGCGTCTACAACCTCGGCGACGGCAAAGCGACCTCCGCAGGTCAGGTCGCCGCGGCGGTCGAGAAGGCGGTTCCCGGCGCGGACGTTGCCGGCGCCCTGTCGCCCGGCCGCGGCCCCAACTACACCGTCGACCGTTACATGGACCTCTCGCGCATCAAGGCCGACGCCGGTTACGAGCCGGAGTACACCCTGGAACGCGGCATCGCCGAGTACGCAGCCTGGTTCCGCGACCACGAAGAGTAGCCCGTGACGCCCCGCTCTAACCAGCTCGCCGCCACGTTCGAGGCCAATCTCCTCGCCCACCACATCAAACGACGCTAGCGGAGCATCCGCGAAGCCTGGGACTCGATGCGCGTTGATGGTAGGCGTCCAGCATGCTGGACGCCTACCATCAACGCGGACGCAAGCTCCCATCTGGACCGTGCCTGCCCGGCGTCACCTCCATACGACAAGAAAAGGCGCCCCCTGAAAGAGACGCCCTTGTGTCCGGCGGCAGCGCTCTGCTGTCTTGCTAAAGACTACTCAGCGCCCAGCAGCGCCGCCGCGTTGTGCTGCGTCATCGTCTTCACCTGCGCCTCGCTGAACCCCGCGTCCAGGAGCTTGTCGATGAAGATCTCGAAGCCTTCCTGCAGCCCCGGGTTCGTCGTCTGGCCCAGGTCCGTCGCCACGATCGTGCTGGACGGCCCCACTTCCTTGATGTTGTTCAGCGTCTCTTCCCAGGTGCACTTGTTCGTGTGCGGCGTCGTGAACACCCGCTCGAAGTAGACGTCGTATTGGTTCAGGTTCTTCTGC
>DATDOP010000111.1:0-11288 GCA_035293185.1 Dehalococcoidia bacterium
GGTGGCGAGGAAGCCGGGGTTGCAGCCCCAGAAGTAGATTTCGGTGTAGACGTTGGCGCTGACGCGGCGCATGGGGACCTCCCTGCGGGTGCTTTTTCAGACATGGGAGAGCATAGGACATTGCCACGCTTGCTGCGCATCCCTTTCGGGCTGCTGCGCCCCCACCCCCCAAGAAGAAGAGCGACGATGGGGCGTAGGGGCGCACGGCCGTGCGCCCCTACGGTGCGTTGCGTGGGGAGGCAGGTCGTCGTGGAGATGACGCCGAGGCCGGAAAGCCGGGCTACGTGTGGGTGCTACGGGGTGCCGCAGACCTCACCCCCGCTGCCGCGTGCCCCTCTCCGTCCACGGAGAGGGGCTGTGGAGGTTGGGAGGTTGGTGGACGCCGGTTGGGAGCGATGAAGACGATTGGGCGTAGGGGCACGGCCGTGGGTCCCTACGGTGCGTTGCGTGGGAGGCAAGTCATCGCGGGGATGACGCCGAGGCCGGAAAGCCGGGCTACGTGTGAGTAAGACGGGGCGGTGCAGACCTCACCCCCGCTGCCGCGCGCCCCTCTCCGTTGACGGAGAGGGGCTGTCGACGTTGGGGTGTTGGTGGACGTCGGTTGGGGCGATGAAGACGATGCTGTGTAGGGGCGGTTCGCGGACCGCCCCTACGGTGCGTTGTGTGGGAGGCAGGTCATCGCGGGGATGACGCCGAAGCTGGAAAGCCCGGGCTGCGTGTGAGTAAGACGGGGCGCCGCAGACCTCACCCCCGCTGCCGCGCGCCCCTCTCCGTCGACGGAGAGGGGCTGTGGAGGTTGGGAGGTTGGTGGACGGTGGGTTGGGGCGATGAAGACGATGGGGCTTAGGCGCGCACGGCCGTGCGCCCCTACGGTGCGTCTTGGTGAGGTGCTCCGTGTTCAGGGGATGGCGCCGAGGCTGGAAAGCCCCGGCTACGTGTGAGTAAGACGGGGCGCCGCAGACCTCACCCCCGCTGCCGCGTGCCCCTCTCCGTCGACGGAGAGGGGCTGTGGAGGTTGGGAGGTTGGTGGACGGTGGTTGGGAGCGATGAAGACGATGCGGTGTAGGGGCGGTTCGCGAACCGCCCCTACGGTGCGTTGTTCTCGGGGCGTAGGTTTGAGAAGGACCGGGAGAGGCTATCCACGATGAGGCCCTCGCGGACTGCGTTGGGGTGTTGGCCCCTCTCCCTAACCCTCCCAGAGGGGCGAGGGGACTTCTTTGGTGATTAGACGGGGGCGCCGGTGACGAAGAGGAGGCCGCGGCCGAGGGCTTCGCCGGCGAGGATGGCGCCGACGGCGATGTAGAGCAGGCCGGTGGCGGACATCATCGAGCGCTCTTTGCTGGAGGCGTAGGCCATGTAGCCGAGCGCGATCGGGAAGATCAGGCCGATGAGGACGCGCAGCCAGAAGCCGGGGTTTTCCGGCAAGGACACCGCGAGCAGGGCGTTGGAGTCGATAGCGGTGCCGACGGGGATGATGGCATTGATCGCCGTGATCAGGAGCTCGAGGACGATGGCGGCGATGGCGATCAGGGTGAGGTCGTTGAGCGGCTTTTCGTCGAGGCTGGGTTTGACGAGGTACCAGTGTCCCCAGATCATCGCCACGCTGAAGGCGCCGATGGTCAGCGAGCCGGCGAAGAGCGTGAGCAGCGGCCCGGCGATGCTCCAGGTGGGCAGGCGGACGAGGCTGGCGAGAAAGATCAGCGTGACGACGCCGAGGCCGGCGGTGGTGGCGCCGGTGGCGTTGGCGAGGAAGGCCTCGTCCTCGCGGCGCAGGTAGTACCAGTGGACGACGCTGAACAGGAGCATCGCCATGGCGGCGGCGCGCGCCGGATCGAGCAGGTCTGGGTCGAGCGCGTAGGCTTCTGCGGTGGTCGAGGGGTCGATGACCAACGCGACGAGCGACGTGAGCAGGGCGCCGGAGACGATCATCCAGCTGCAGACGCGGACGAAGGCGGCTTCGTAGGTGCCGCGCAGCTGGGTGTAGAGGACGAGCGCGGCGGTACCGGCCGTGAACTGGGCCAGCAGCAGGAGCAGCGTGTACGGGAGGGATTCGACGCTCAAGTGGTTTGAATCATCCCATCGCGACGGCGTACAAGCCACCTGCCGTCCGATCTGACAACGCTGCTAGCATGGCCGCATGACAGAAACGGCGCTGGCAGCGCTGGTCCAGGAGGTGCTGCGGTGCTATGCCTGCGAGGGCATGGCGCACTGCCACACGCTAGGCGCGTCGAACGGCCCGTCTGACGCGCGCGTGCTGTTTGCCGGCGAGGCGCCGGGACGCTTTGGGGCGGGACGCAGCGGCGTGCCGTTTCAAGGCGACGAGTCGGGCAAGCGGTTCGAATCGCTGCTGGGCCTGGCGGGACTGCGACGCGAGGACGTCTTCGTGACCAACGCGGTGCTGTGCAACCCGCTGGACGCGGCGGGACGGAATCGGCGGCCGAAGGCGTCTGAGGTGAAGCGCTGCAGCGACTTCCTGCACCGGCAGATCGAGGTGATCGATCCGGCGTTCGTCGTGGCGCTGGGGGGCGTGGCGTTGGAGGCGCTGGGGCGTATCGAGGCACATTGGATCAGCCTGCGCGAGGACTGCGGGCGGCCGGCCGAGTGGCTGGGGCGCACGCTGGTGGCGGTGTATCACCCCGGGCGGCGGGCGCTGGTGCATCGCGGCGAGGCGCAGCAGGCGGAGGACTGGCGGCGGTTGGGCGAGCTGGTCAGCGCGACTGCGCCACGGCGTCGATTGCGGGCTTGACCTCGAAGGTCAGGTTGATGCGGTTCTCGGGCGCGGCAGGCGTCAGGCAACCCAGGTAGTAGACGCCGGGGTTGGGCACCGAGAAGGCGAAGCGGACGGTCTGGAGTGGCGCGCCGGTCGAGGGATGCTCGGCGTCTACCGGGTCGAAGACGCGCTCGCCGATGAGTTCGGCGCGTTCGGCGAAGGGCACGCGGCGCTGCTCGGCGGAGAGCACGGCGCGGTTCTCGTAGTAGCAGGCGACCTTGACGGGCACCGGGTAGGCCACCGTGACGTCCAGGGAGACGACGAGCTCGCGGTTGACGAAGCGATCGCCGCTGAGGGTCATCGTCTTGAACACGTCCTTGCCGCGGTCGGACTCGGTGAAGTCGATGCCGCAGGCCGGCAGCAGGACGAGGCCGGTGAGGAGGACGAGGCCGCGGAGGAGAGAGGCTGGTAGGTGCAAGTCGGGTTCGATCTTAGCACCGGGTGTCCCGGACAAAGCTGGTCCTCGCCGCCTCCAGCTATGACTTAACGGTCAGGACTCACCTGCGAAAGAGCGGAAGGGTTCGGGCACGTAACCATCGAGGACCGTCAGCCAGCCAGGCAGCGCCGCAGCGATCTCGTTGTCATCCTTCACGAGCCACGCGAGGTGCCGCAAGGCATGCTCCAGCACCTGGTCCACTCCGATTACCGGCGGCGGAGCCGTAGTGTCGCCTCTCGCCAGGTCTGTTCTCTCGATCGCCGTTATCAGCCAGGACTCGGGGACGGAGTCGAGCGAGACAACGGCGAGATAGGTTAGGACGACTTCGGGACCTGCGTGCCGCCACGAGGTGGAGTGGAGGACGGTGGGTTGCAGGCTGAGGCCATTGAGAGCTGTGGCCGCCACTTCCTCCGGCTTCGAACCCGCAGGCCAGGCGATGATGAACGACTCGGCATGCTCCGGACGCAGGGACACCAGTTCTCCATCCACCAGGGCTATGGGCAGCACTTCGATCGCCTGCATGACGAAGTCGGACGACCAGGGTTGTTCCGAAAGGGGCTGCGGCAGGCCGCGGATTTGTGTGGAGGGTGGATTCCTCTGCTGCCGGGGATCGTTCGTCACGCGAGCGTCCTACGGGTTATCCAGCCGTGTCGCCTGCTCCATCACCTGGCCGGGGGTGAGCTCCACAGCGTGCTCAGTCCGGCCGTGCTCCTGCACTGCGGCAACAACGCTCGCCCTTGTGCCCTGTGTGCGCCAGCCGCAGTGGCAGGTAACGTTCCACTGTGGTTCCGGAGCATTTGCCATCGCTTGCCTCCGTGTCCTTCCTTAGCATTGCTCATGGCGCCGGCGCGAGCTTGCCGACTGATTGCTACAATACTTCCACACAGAAAGGTAGTCACGTGGACGAACGTCTCTCCGCCATCGCCCAGCGAATCTCCGACGCCATGGTGCGTCTTTGAGATCCCCAGGCTAGAAGCCGAAGCCGCGCAGATCGAAGCCGAGACGCAGAAGCCTGACTTCTGGTCTGACAACGTCGCTGCGCAAAACGCGATGCGGCGCCTGGCGCAATACAGCGAGAGCGTGAGCACGTGGCGCGGCCTGGAGAAGCGCCTCAACGAGACGATCGAGCTGGCAGAGCTGACCGAAGCCGAGCCCGACGCCGAGATCAGCGCGCACGTGGAGGAGGAGACGCAGGCGCTGGAGCGCGAGGTGGACGCGCTGGAGTTTCAGCTGCGGTTCAACGGTCCGTACGACGCGCGCAACGCGATCCTGGCGATTCACGCCGGCGCGGGCGGGACGGAATCGCAGGACTGGGCCGAGATGCTGCTGCGCATGTACCTGCGCTGGTGCGAGGCGCGCGGCTTCCCGACAGAAGTCCTGGACTCGACGCTGGGGGAAGAGGCGGGGATCAAGAGCATCACGCTGGAGATCCAGGGCAAAAACGCCTACGGCTACCTGAAGAGCGAGCGCGGCGTGCACCGGCTGGTGCGCATCTCACCCTTCGATTCAGCGCACGCGCGGCACACGTCGTTCGCGCTGGTTGAGGTGCTGCCGGAGGTCGAGGGTGCGGCAGAAGTCGACATAAAAGAAGAAGACCTGCGCATCGACATCTACCATTCGGCGGGACACGGCGGGCAGAACGTTCAGAAGGTCGCGACGGCGGTGCGCATTACACACATTCCCAGCGGGATCGTCGTAACCTGTCAGAACGAAAGGTCGCAGGGGCGCAACAAGGAATCAGCGCTGCGGGTCCTGGAGGCGAGGCTGCTGGAACGGGAGCTGGAGGAGCGTGCGGCGGAGCAGGCGCGTCTGAAGGGCGAACACGTGGAAGCGGGTTGGGGCAACCAGATCCGCAGCTACGTGCTGCACCCGTACAAGATGGTCAAGGACCACCGCACCGATTACGAGACTTCGAACGCGCAGGCTGTGCTGGACGGCGATCTGGACGGCTTCATGCAGGCGTATCTAAAGACGACGATGGGCAGCAACACCTGATGTTAAGAATCGCTTTACTCCTGGTCTTCGTGGCGCTGGCGTCGGCCGTGCTGCCGGGTGGAGCGCGACCGGCCTCGGCGGCAATCGAGGTGCGCAGCAATACGGTGGCGAACCGGTTCCCGGATGGGCTGCAGTTCACGTTGTTCACGGCCAGTGAGTCGAACATCACGGAGGTGCGCCTGCGCTTCCGCATCCTGCCGGGCGGCGTCAACGCGACCGCGCGGCCGAACTGCACAACGGGAGCGTCCGTCAACTGCACCGTGACCGTGGGCAGCACGCGCGAAAGCTACATGGTGCCGGGGGCGGGCATCAGCTACTACTGGGAGATCACGGATGCTTCCGGCGCAAAGCTGATCACGGACCAGCAGGTCACGACCTACGAGGACGATCGTTTCGAGTGGCAGTCGATCGAGGACGGGATTCTTTCCGTGCACTACTACTTCGGCGACCTGGCTTCGCAGCAGACGGTGCTGAAGACGGCGCGTGAGACGATCGACCGGTTTAGCGACCTGGAGAACACGACGATCAACTTCCCGGTGAAGATCTGGGTTTACAGGACGGCTGCCGAGATGGCGCCGGCCGTTGCCAGCCGCCGGGGCCAGGGGCCCGATACCAGCATCTCGACTTTGGGAGAGGTGGGAGCAGTCGACACGGCGCTTGTGTCGCGGGACACGACCTTCCTCGATATTGTGCGGCACGAGCTGGCGCACATCGTGACGAACCACGCGACGGTGAACCACATCACCGAAGTGCCGACGTGGATCAACGAGGGGATTTCGACCTACGCGCAGCGGGCGTTGCTGGCGAGCGAGGAGCAGGCGCTGTCGCTGGCGATCCAGCGCAACCGCGTGCTGCCGATCACGAGCCTGAACGCGTCAGCCCGCGGTTCGGCGGGTGACGTTTCGATCTTTTACGCGCAGTCGGGCTCGCTAGTCGCCTACCTGGTGGGGACGTTTGGCGACGACAAGTTCGGCGAGTTCATCGCGGCGCTGGGCGACGACACGACAGACAAGGCGCTGCAGAAGGTCTACGGGTTCGATCAGCTGGGCCTGGAGAACGGTTGGCGCAAGGCGGTCGGGCTGCCGGCGGTCGGCGCAGCGCCGGCCGGGACACCCACGGCGGCGAGCGGGCAGGGCGTGCCGACGCTGATCCCGCTGGGCTCCAGCAATCAGCGCCAGACGCCGCAGGCGGGCAACAACCAGGGGAACAGCCAGACAGCCGCAGACGACGGTAGTGACTCGACGACAACGTTCCTGATCATCACCGCGGCGGTGCTGGCGGTGGCGTTGCTGGCGGTAGCGGGGTTTTACGTGCAGCGACGCAGCGGCGGAGCGTAGGGCGGGACTCAGCCCCAGCCCCTCTCCCCGCGGGGAGAGGGGAGCTTCCAGGTGGGGAGTCAGTTAGCCAGGGACGAGGCGCGGTTTTGTGCGATGGGGCGTTCTGACCTCACCCCCAGCCCCTCTCCGTCGACGGAGAGGGGAGCTAAACGATTGGGCCGAAGTACAAATTGACGGGGCACCCCCTCGCCCTAACCCACTCCCTCGAGGGAGTGGGGATTGTCGGCGGGTGAGAGTCAGTTAGCCAGGGACGAGGCGTGGTTTTGCGATGGGGTGTCTGACCTCACCCCCAGCCCCTCTCCGTCGACGGAGAGGGGAGCTTAACGATTGGGACGAAGTACAGGGATACGATCGCTGCTCGGGGTCTCCCAGCGGAGGAAGGGTTGGCTAGCGGTCCGTGCTGCCGGCGCCTTCGCCGGCGGGGGCTTCCTGGTTCAGCCTGAGGTAGATGGAGCCGAGGATGCCGGGCCGATAGTCGTAGAGGGCGGCTGTGCTGGTCGCGGCGTCCGGGACCTGGAAGATCGCGTAGCCCTGATCGCGCAGGGCCAGGTAGGTGTCGTAGTCGACGAGCCAGACGAAGCGGACGTCACGCGCCGCGTCGACCGCCTCGCCGCGGTCGGAGAGCATGCTGATGCCGGCGTAATCGCGGCGCAGGATGCGCGAATCGAGGCGGCCGCGTTCGCGGACGGCGAGCTGGGGGAAGATGAAGCCGGTCATGACGACCGAGCGATCCGGCACGCCGGCATTGACCACTTCAGAGACGAACTTGCGCTGCAGGTCCATGGTTTCAGCGTTGGAGAGGATCAGCCCTTTGCCCAGCGTTGTCGAGCGGAACGCCGCGGAATCGAAGCCCACGTCCGGCGTCGTGAGGTCGAGGACGCCGGCGAGCAGGATGGCCGCGACGGCGCCGGTGATCGCGATGCGCGTGAGGTAGCGGCCGAGCAGCAGCAGGCCGAAGGGGAAGACGGGAATCAGGTAGGCGATCTCGTGGGGCAGGCGGGAGAACGAGAGCGCGTAGATCGCGACGAACGCCGCCCAGACGCCGACGTGCGCGTCCTTGACCAGGTCGGCGGGGAGCGTGCGGAAGCGCGGCAGGGAGATCAGGACCGCGAGCAGGACGCCGGCGACGCCGATGATGCCGAGCGCCTCTTTACCGACCAGCCGCAGGACTTCGGTGGCGTTGACTTTGGCGTCGTAGTAGTTGAAGAAGTCCGTGCCGTAGACGACGAGGACGGGCGCGAAGCTGAGCAGCGTCACGCCGGCGGCCGCGAGGGTCAGGGGAGGGATGTCGCGCAGGCGGCCCTGGCGCCAGGCGAGGTAGGCCAGCGGCGCCCAGGTGACGAAGCTCTGCAGGCGGAAGCCGACGGCGCAACCGAGCAGAAGGCCGGCCCAGACGGGCCGTCCGGTGACCTGGCAGTAGTAGGCGCCGAGGATCGCGGTGAGGGCCCACATGTAATCCATGGTGGCGATGCTGTTGATGAACAGCAGCGGCGCGAAGGCGTAACCGACGACGAGCACAGCGGCATTCGGCAGCTGGTGCAGCTTGACGATGCGCGCGAAGACGTAGACGCCGGCCAGCGAGACGGCGAGCGTCGAGAGGTTGGTGGCGATCCAGCCGCCGGGGATGAACAGGGTGGTGACGGCCTCGTGCAGGGGGTTGCCAGGCAGGCGGGAGGGGAAGTAGTCGCCGGTGTCGAGCAGGTGATGGGCGGTCAGGGCGACGCGCCAGGCGTCGGGGTCGGTGCCGTGGCCGTAGCCGAGGAAAGGGAGGCGCGTGACGACGTAGACGGCGGCGAGCAGCGCGAAGGGCAGAGCGCGCGAAAGATCCGCTTCGGCGAGGCGGGAGTAGGCGCGCACGCTAGCGGGGGATGTAGAGGCCGCCGGGCGAGGTGCTGGGGGCGGCCTGAGGCTGAGGCGCTACGAGCGGGGTGACGCTGCCGGGCTGCGAGACGATGCTGACTTCCTTGCCCTCCGCCGCCAGGAGCAATGCCTGCGCCAAGTCGGTGTCGTCGAGGACGCCGGGCGTGGCGTATTCGTCGTTGATCACCGTGACGGGCACGACGGGCGCGCCGATCTGGGCGACGAGATGCGGGAACTCCGCGACTTCGATGACGTCGACCTTGACGCGCACGCTCTGCAGGCCGAGCTTGAAGACGAGACGGGACATGGTCGCCGAGTAGGGACAGCCGGGGGTGATCAGGAGCTTGAGCGTGACGTCGGAGCGCAGCTTCTTGAGGGCCCTCACGGCCTCGGGGGGCAGCTGGACGATACCGCCGGCGGTCTCGAAGAGCAGCTCGATGAAGCCGGGCCATTGCGCGCCGGAGGGCATGCCGAAGTAACGCACGGGGCGATTCGCCTGGCCGCGCAAGACGATGGCAGGGACGTTGTCGACGCCGAGCGCCGCGGCGGCCTTGTCGCCGTCTTCGTATTCGTGAATCGTCAGGCTGATGCGGGGGCTGAGGGCGGCCAGCTCTTCGAGCATCGCCTGGACGTCCTCGCAGTGCAGGCACTCGCGGCCGGGGATGAAGATCGCGGTGGGCCTGCGGGTGAAGAAGTCGATGCGCAGGCGGCTTTTGAGCTCGCGGGAGAAGCGCTGACGCAGCGTGTTCTGGTCGCGCATCGAGATCACCGGCACACCTCCCGTCCCCGGCGGGAACAAAGAACAGGGAACAAGGAACCAGGAGGCAGGAATCCTGCGCTCACGGCGCGCCTCCGGCTTCGGGGCCGCTGAGGCGCTGCCAGGCGACGTGGAGGCGCTGCAGGGTGGTGACAACCGTCATGATCGCGAGCAACCAGAGGACGTAGACGACCTCGCCGGTGACGAGTCCGGCGGCGAGAACGATGATGCGCACGCCGCGGGTGAACACACCGTCGTACATCTGGACGTGCTCGACCTCCGCGCGGGCGCGGACGTAGCTGACGCTGAGCGAGCCCACGGCCGTGACGAAGACGAGCATGCTCTCATCGCGCAAACCCTGGCCGAGGTAGTACCAGAGCAGGCCGCCGAGCACGACGCCCTCGAAGATGCGGTCGATGGTGGAGTCGAAGACGCCGCCGAACTTCGTGACGCGGCCGGTGGTGCGGGCCAGCGTGCCGTCGAAGGCGTCGAGCAGGGCGGCGGCGAGGACGGCGACACCGCCCCAGGCCAGCTCGCCGTCAGCGATGAGGACGGCCGCGCCGAAGCCGCCGAGGAGCTGCGCCACGGTGAGCATGTTCGGCGTGACGCCAACGCGCGCGAGGACGGCGACCACGGGGCCGGTAACCTGACTTGGCAGCGCGCGGGGCATGGTGAACATTAGCCCTCCTCCCCGCCGCCCCAGCCCCGGCAACCAGCAACAAGCGACAAGCAACAAGGCGCGTAACCCGTCCCTGTTGCTTGTTGCCTGTTGCCTGTTGCTGCCGTGTTCATGCGCCGATGACCTCGCGTGGTTTAGAGGGCGTCTGCCGGCGTTCGTAGGCGAGGCGTTCGTAGTAGGAGAGGACCTGCTGGGAGATTCGGTCCCAGGAGTAGTGCTGGGCGCGCTCGCTGCTCTTGATACCCATTTCGCGGCGACGATCGGGGTCGTTGACCAACTCGAGGAGGGCAGCGCCCAGGGCTTCGCCGTCCTGGGGACGGACGAGGAGGCCCTCGACGCCGTGGGTGATGACGCCGGCGAAGCCTTCGATGTTGCTGGCGACGACGGGCCGGCCGGCGGCCATCGCTTCGAGGAGGACGATGCCCTGGCTCTCGTTGCCGGTGTTGGGAGCGCAGAAGATCTGGGCGGAGTGGTGGTAGCGCGGCAGGTCGTCGTTGGCGACGTAGCCGACGAATTCAACGTCGCGCAGGCCGGACTCGCGCACCAGGCGTTCGTACACGCTTTTCTGGCGGGCGTCGTAGCTGCCGGCGACGACGAGCCGGGTATCGGGCCGTTTGGCCTTGACGATCTGGTAGCCGCGCAACAGGTGGCGCAGGCCTTTGCGTTTCTCCAGGCGCCCGACGAAGAGGATGTTGACCATGCCGTCGTCGAACTGGGGGATGGGGGCCTGGGGCGCGGCGAAACGTTCGACTTCGACGCCGTTGGGGATGATGTTGTAGTAGCCGGGGAAGTGGCGGGCGATCAGGCTCGCGGCGGCCTCTGAGACGGCGATCTTGCCATCCAGCCGCCGGAAGCCCGCCATGAGCAGGCGCTTGGTGTAAGCGTAGAGGCGGGCACCGCTGTCGCGGGCGGCGTGGAAGGTGCCGACGTTGACCGCGGGCGAGAAGCGCAGAAACGTGATCGGCAGGAAGGAGACGAGGGGCTCGTGGACGTGCACCACGTCGAAGCGCTCCTCGGCGAGGATGCTGCGCACTGGGCCGGCGAGACGCGGTGACATCGACATGCGCGCCACGGAGCCGCCGGCGGGAATCGAGCGCGGCGTGCCGAGGACGATGGCGTGCGGGCCGAGGCCGGTGAGCCGGGACGAGGGGGCGATGATGCGCACTTCGTGGCCCATGGCGACGAAGCGCTCTGCCAGGTGATGCACGTGGTTGTTCACGCCGCCGGGGACCGCGAGATCGTAGGGGGAGACGAGGCCGATTTTCATCCCGCCACCTCCGCCCCGCAGGCAACAGGCAACAGGCAACAAGCAACACGGCGGTGCGGGGCGGCCCTGTTGCTTGTTGCCTGTTGCTGATTACTCATCCCGCGTACCTGCTGACGAAACTCCAGGCGGTGCGGCGCCAACCGAGACGCCGGGGCGTGGCACCGAGGCCGGCGATGGGTACAGAGAG
>DATDOP010000112.1:0-2008 GCA_035293185.1 Dehalococcoidia bacterium
ACGGCGTGATGCCGGCCAGGCTGGTCCGCTCTCCCTTGAGGGAGAGGGTTAGGGTGAGGATGAAACGCAGCCTGGGACAGATCGGTTCTCGTTCTGCCGTGCCCACCCGAAATGCCTGACGTCCTGATCCTCACCGGCCCGCCCGGCGCCGGCAAAAGCACCGTCGCCGAAGCGCTGGCAGAGCGCTACGACCGCGTCGCGCACATCGATGTCGGCGTCCTGCGCGGGTTCGTTGCGCCCACCGGCCGCGGCCCATCCGAGGTCCGCGAACGCCTGCAGCCGCTCAGCGTGCGCAACGCCTGCGCCATCGCGCTCAACTTCCTGACGGAACGCATCGCCGTGATCATCGACGACATCGTGATTACGCAGGATGACCTCGACACCTACGTCGAGGGCCTCAAACCCGCCGGCGACGCCATCCACTTCGTGCGTCTGCTGCCCAGCCTCGAGGTCTGCCAGGCGCGCAACGTCCAGCGTGCCGAGAGCCGCCAGCCGCCGTCGCGCGTCGAGTCCGTCTGGCGCCGGTTCACGGCCGCCGGCCCCATCGCCGGCGCCACCGTCGACTCCTCAGCGCTCAGCGCCTACGAGGCGGCAGACCGGCTGCAGGCGCTGACAACGTCGGGCGAGAGCATCGTCTGGCGGCCGGGCGTGCATTGATGACCGCTGGCCCGGGCGAAGGGCGTGCGCATGGTCCGCTCGAAGAGATGCCCGCTCTAGGCGACTGAGATTTCCAATTTGCGTGCTGCCGGTTGTGGTAGTGGCTTGCCGAGCGTCCTCAGCGCATCAAGATAAGTCTGGATTGCGTCCTTAATGTTCTCCTCGATTTCCTCGATGGTCTCTCCGCTCGTACCGCACCCAGGAAGCTCAGCAACCACAGCCCAGTAACCCCCTTCTTCCGGGTCAGCTTCGTAGACAAGGACTGTGTAGGTCACGGATCTCCTCCTAGAGGTGCTCGATGAACTCTTCGAGGCTCAGGCCCGAATCTCGGATTTGTCCGGAGAGCAATCCTACCTTCAACCTTACCGGCAAAATCACCAGATGGCCATTCGGCATGAGCACCGCGCGATGACTGCCCTTGCCGCGCCTTGGCACCTCTCTGCCACCAGACCTTATGAATGCCCGGAGGGCCCGTTCCTGGCTGAGGTTTCGCGGCAGTTTGGGCATCGCTACTTCAGTCTAACTTGCCATGGCAGCTGCTTGGCCAGCGATGAATCAGACTCAGGTTCGCTGGGGCCGCTGCAGCTCTTCGCTGTCGATTACGAGCGTCACCGGGCCGTCGTTCACCAGCTCAACCTGCATGTGCGACCCGAAGCGGCCGCGCGCGACACGTACTCCCAGCGCCTCCAGCGACGCCGCAAACGCCTCGACCAGCGGCTCCGCAACCTCCGGACGCGCGGCGTCGTTGAAGCTGGGCCGGCGCCCCTTACGCACGTCGCCGTACAGCGTGAACTGGCTCACGACCAGCGCCTCGCCGCCCGTCTCAACAAGCGATCGGTTGAAGCGCCCCTCATCGTCCGGGAAGATGCGCAGCTCGGCGGCTTTGGTGGCCAGCCGCCGAGCCAGCGTCTCGTCGTCGCCCTCGCGCACGCCGATCAGAATCAAGAGACCGTGAGCGATTTCGCCCACGGTCTCTGCCTCGACTCTGACGGCTGCGCGGCTGACGCGCTGAACGACCAGACGCACCTTTAGTGCCAGCCTTTGCGAGCTAAGCGAGGCAATCTCACAGCGTCCGAGGCGTCGCGGACATCGAGAGGTTGCTTCGTCGTCCTCCGGACTCCTCGCAACGACGCGATTGAGCTAGAGGAACCTCGTCGGCCAGATGATCGTGCGCCACATGTGCGCCACCGGGCTGTTGTCGAAGCCCAGGCCCTCCTCCGGCTGGCGGAAGTGCCGCCCGATGATGTCGTAGAAGTCTTCGAAGTTCACCTTCACGTTCGGGTCGAAGGCGTAGACGTCGTTAATCGTGATCTGGCGGCCCGTCATGTACCACTTGTGGTCCTTGAGCCGC
>DATDOP010000113.1:0-4788 GCA_035293185.1 Dehalococcoidia bacterium
CGCCCGCTATTTGCCCCAGAGTTCCTTAGACGCAATCCTGGCGCCTTCGACCAGCGACTCGAATTTGGCCCAGACCAGCTTTTCGTGACCGACGCGGCCGCCGAGCCCGCAGTCTGTGCCCGCGATCACGTTCTCTCGCCCGACCACCGATGCGTAGCGCAGCAGCCGTTCGGCGACAAGCTGCGGGTGTTCGATGAAGTCGCTGGCGTGGCCGACGATGCCGGGCATGAGCGCGGAACCCTCCGGCAGCTTGAAGTCCTGCCAGACGCGCCACTCGTGCTCGTGGCGCGGGTTCGAGGCCTCCACGGAGTAGACGCCGGCGTTGACTTTGAGGATCAGGTCGGCGATGTCACGCAGCGGGATATCGTTCTTGTGCGGGCCGTGGATGCTGCCCCAGCAGACGTGCAGGCGCACGCTCTCGCGCGGCACGCCCTTCAGCGCGACGTTGATCGACTCGACACGCAGGTCGGCGAAGGCGCGGTAGGCGGCGACGTCCATGCCGGCGTGAATCTGCCAGGCGTCCGCGAGGTCGGGGTCGTCGATCTGCAGCAGGAAGCCGGCGTCCGTGATCGCCCGGTACTCGGCGTTCATCGCCTCGGCGATCGCGAAGAGAAAGTCCTCGTCGCTTTTGTAGTACTCGTTGTGCAGCCAGTGCTCGATCGTCCCCGGCGCGATCGCCGTGAGCACCGCTTCTTCGACCTTCACGCCTTGCAGGGCGGCGTTGAGGTTCTCGATGTCCGTCTGGGCCTGCTTCTGGCCGATGTACTGCAGCGGCCCGACGCAGAAGACAGGGTCGCTGAGGCCGCCCGTGGCGCCGGCGCGCAGCGTGGACGCGACGACCGCCGCCCCGCCACCGCCGCCGCCGAAGCCGCGGAAGTACTCGGCGAACTCACCCATATCGCGGCCGACGATCGATCCCGCGGTCTCGACGCGCTGACCGGGACGGCTCTCCAGGCCCGCGAGGCGCGTGTTGGCGTAGGTCTGCCAGCTGCGCTTCGACTGCTCGCCGTCATTGATTATGTCGAGTCCTATGCCCGCCTGCTGGCGCACGACTTCGTTGACGGCCCGCTTGATCCGGGCGTCGAGCTCGCTCTGGCTCACGGCCTTGCCGGCGTCGCGGTCGAGAAGCATCTGCCAGAGGTCCTGGGGCCGCGGCAGGTTGCCGGCGTGGCTGGTGAGGATGCGGTCCGTGCTGCGCTGCATGATTGCTCCTGTGTTGAAGATGGGGGCTCTGGCCCCAAGCCCCCGCTAAAGGCGGCGCCTAGGGCGTTTGTGGCCAAGCCCGCTCTGGCCCTAAGCCCCCCGCCAAAAGGGTTGTCCGGCGTCTTGGCGTTGAAACCAGGGGAGACCCTCGGGGGCCCCCGCTAAAGGGGCGTCCGGGGCTTAGCGTTGCAGGCCTTGGGGGATGCGCCCCGCCAAGGTTGCATCTCCCGCCGTGGCAAGTATAGGCCAGGGCATAAGAGGAGGCCGCCCATCTGGACGGCCTCCCTTAAGACAGATTCCCCCTGGGTCTAGCCTGCGAAGGGCTTTTTTGTCGGGTCCAGCCAGGCGTGAAGGCCGCTCGGTGTCGTGATGTCTAGCCAGTTTGTCCCGCCGCGGTAGACGTTGACGTTGCGCAGCGCGGGCCAGTTGAGTGCGAACGTTCCGGCGATGCCAATCTTTTCGTTGTACACCATCTTCGCGTCGTGCTTCTGAATTTGGTGGATCAGATCACGCCGCTTGTTGTCGTCGAACTCCAGCTTTGCCTTCGCTGTCAGCTGGTCCAGCGTCGCGTCGCCCCCTAGGAAGTAGCCGCCCTTGGAGTTGTAGATGAAGAACATCGCCGAGGTCGGCTCCGGGGCGGAGGTGTCCGGACCCCAGGTGGTGCCGGCGAAGTTGCCAAGCGAGAAGCGGTACTTGGGGCTGCTCCACTCCGTGCTGTAATCGACGAGCACGCGGTTCTGCTTGAAGATGCCGCTGCTTTCGACCATGCCGAGGAAGATCTCAGCACGGGTGTAGTAACCCATTGGGAAGCTGGTGGGTGATGGCGCCGCGTAGGTGTTGTTGAATTCGAACGGCACCTTGACGCTGGCAGCCTCCAGCAGCTTCTTTGCCTCCGCGATGTCAAAGATGTAGTTGCTGGCGTCGGCGCCCCAGTTCTTCGCTTCTTTGGGGTCCAGCCACCACCCCGAATAGGTGGGCTGCCTAAGCGATCCCTCCCAGTAGGCCTCCACGGGCAAACCCTCGGCGGCGTACGTGTCGACGTCGTACGCCGCGTCGAGGTAGGTGTCGCGGTCGATCGTCTTCATGAAGGCGCGGCGCAGCCGGTCGTCCTTGAAGGGCGAGTCGGCCGCGGTGCCGAAATAGAGGCGCTCGGTGAAGGTGCTGGGAGGGACTGCGCGCATGAGGAGGTCCATGTTTTCCCGTTTGGCGCCGAGGACCTCGTTGGACGGCAGACCATACTCCAGCAGCTTGCCCGCACGGAACTGAGCGGAGCCCGCGGCGGTGTCCGTGATCACCGGCTCGTAAATCTCGTCAATGAAGGGCTCGCCGTTGGTCAGTTTGGCCCGGCCGAAGTTGGGGTTGCGCTTCCAGCGATAGCTGACCTCCGAGTCTTCGGTCATGTAGTACGGGCCGGTGCCAATGGCCTTGCGAGGGATGTCGATGACCTTCTCGTCGGCAGCCTCTTTGGGGAGGATGTACATGCCGCCCAGAACCTCCGTGGCGAGGAGCGGGAAGATGGTCACATCCGGCTGCGCCATCTTGATCACTACGGTCCTGGCATCCGGCGCCTCCATGGTTGTTACAGGCGCTGCTGTGCTGATCTTGTTGGCGATCTCACCGCGCAGATTGCCCTTTTCCAGCAGGCGGTTCCACGTGAAGAGCACGTCAGCGCTATCGATGACGCGTCCGTTTACCGGTGGAATGCTGGGGTACTTGGCTCGCTGGTCTAGCTTCACGGTCAGGGTGAGCTTGTCTGGGGACAATTCCCAGGTTTCTGCCGCGTCTCCATCGATGGTGCCGTCCGTGTTCTTCAGGATGCCGTCAGAAACCCGGAAGAGCTGGCTGTAGCCGCGCCGCGCGACCCGGATCTGGCCGCCGGGCTGCATCGGGTCCATGGTGCGGAGAACGAGCGGGTGAGCGTCTGTGTAGAGGCCGCCTTTCTTTGCTTCCTTGCTCTCGTCCACACGGTCGTAGAGCAGACCCGAAGTATCCTTTGGGCCTGTGCCGCCGTTATCGTCATCACCGCCGCCGCAAGCCGCGAGGAAGGCTGCGCTTGCGCTGATGCCTCCCAGGGCCGCGACCGCCCGCCGGCGGGAAATGCGCCTTTGCAGTACCGAGTCCCAGTAGCTACTGGCCATTTCATTTCTCCTTTGTTGAAAGACAGAGGTTTGATTCGTCGCTTGCCGGAGTGCTAGTGGGCATGCACGACCATCGTGAGCAGGCCGGCAGGACGGCTGCGGGCGTAGATTCGTCCCTTCCGCCGCCAATTGTCAAGGTATGAATAGTCTCGATAGGCGGCCTTACGCGTCCCGGAGAGACAGCGCTTCCCATCGTCGATCGCGAACCTCGAACTACTAGCGCCTCCAGAGGTGTTTTGTGGCGAGTCTCGCCCCTTCAACCAACGACTCGAACTTGGCCCAGGCGATCTTCGGGTGGCCGACGCGCGGGCCGAGGCCGCAGTCTGTGCCCCCGATGACGTTCTCTCGGCCGGCGATTGACGCGTACTTCTCGATGCGGTCCGCGACCAGCTCAGGCGTCTCGATGAAGTCGGAGTCGTGGCCGACGACGCCGGGGATCAGGACGATACCGTCCGGCAGCTTGACGTCCTGCCAGGCGCGCCAATCGACGGCGTGACGCGGGTTCGCCGCCTCGACGGCAAAGCCCTGCGCCCGCGTCATCAGCACCACGTCGATGATCTCGCGCATTTCGATGTCGTACTTGTGCGGGCCGTGGTAGCTGCCCCAGCAGACGTGCAGCCGCACACGTTCCGGCGCGATGTTGCGCAGGGCGTGGTTCAACGCTTCGATGCGCAGCTGCGCGTGCCTTTGGTACTGCGCCACGTCCAGCTCCGGGTGCATCTGCCAGGCATCGGCGAGGTCCGGGTCGTCGATCTGTAGGACGAAGCCGGCATTGACGATCGCCTCGTACTCAACGCGCATGGCGTCGGCGATGGCGTAGAGGTACTCCTCGGGCGTCTTGTAGTACTCGTTGCGCAGCCAGTGCTCGATGGTGCCCGGGGAAACGGCGGACATGAACGCCTCGCTGGCCTCGGCGCCCTGCAGCGCGGCCGTGAGGTTGTCCAGGTCTGCCTGCAGGACCTCCTGGCCGACGTAGGTGAGCGGCGCGACGCAGGTGTCCGAGCGCGGGATGGCGCCGCTGGAGGTGATGCCGCCGCGGGTGTTCGGCCCGCGGCCCGGCCCGAACAGCTCGAAGTACTCCGAGAACTCGGCGTTGTCCCGGCCGTAGATCGGGCTGCTGCGATAGCCGGCGGGCCGCGGACGCTGCTCGTGGCCGCCCAGGCGCTCGCGGGCGTAGGTGGACCAGCTGCGCTTGGACTCCTCGCCGTCGTTGATGATGTCGAGGCCGGCAGCGCGCTGCTGCTTGACGATGTCGTTCACCGCGGAGGCGCCCAGCGACTTGAGCTTCGCCGCGTCGTATTCCTGGCCTTCGTCCTTGGCGACGAGCATCAGCCGCAGCTCGTCGGGCCGCGGCAGACTGCCGACGTGCGTGGTGAGGATGCGGTCTGAGCTGCGGATCATGAGTATCCCCTTCTCGATGGATGAGCAGGCATACGTTAGCAAGCCC
>DATDOP010000114.1:0-10279 GCA_035293185.1 Dehalococcoidia bacterium
GCCAGGCCTGCCTTCGTCTTGCTCCTGATCATCGGTCCCATGACGCGCGCCATCAACGAAGGCTTGACGATCTCCATCGTCTTCGTCACCTTCGTACCGCCGCCCGCCGGCTCCAGCTCAAACGCGTGACGCACCGTGCCGATTGACCCCGTTGCGTCGAAGGCAAAGCGCTTGCCCGGCGTGTAATCGACCACGGTCTGCGTCTCCTTCTGCACGCCGAACTGATGGGCGACGCTCGCGAACGTGCTGCCCACGCCCGCGGCGCCCGCCGATGTCTGGTTGACCGTGAGGTCATGCTGCCCCCACTCAGAGTGACGCGGCATGTCGGCCACGTACTCGAAGACCTTCTCCGGCGCTGCGTTGATCACCGTTTCACGCGCCATGTGAGCCAATAGTTCACCCCCCCAATCACTACTTGGCCGTTAGTGTAAGGTGTCGCTTACAGATTGGGTAGAGGTAGCCTGGTCTAGATCAGCACGCTGCGGCTGAGCGGATCCCCCAGTTCGTTCGGCAAGGGCTCCTGCCCGTAGAAGTAGACCCGCCGCTGGAAGATCACCTCGAAGCCCATGCGCTCGAAGCGCCGCATCCGCGTCTCGGCCGTTACCGCGTAGATGCCGGCCACCCAGCTGCAACCCTGCTCCTCGGCGTCTCGCAGCGCCGTCTGGACCAGGGCGGCCTGAACACCGCGTGTCTCGTAGCCGGGCAGGATCCAACTTCGCGTCAACAGAATCGCCGCATCACCGCTGGAGAAGAACCCACCCAGCGCGTACGCGGACGACCCCTCTTCCGCGATTTGGAAGTGGAACTTGGCGCTGCTCAACAGACTCGATATAAGCCTTGTCCAGTCTGGTGGGTCGCCCGTTGCCTTGGTCATGAGTTCTTCGACCGTCTGTGCGTCTTCAGGACCCGCGGCCCGGATGCGGAAAAAGGGGTCGGCGGGGTTGACGCCGCCGGCCGGCCGCACGACGGCGGCCTGCTGTGGCCCACGCTTGAATCCCGCTTGTTCCAGCAGGCGCGGGGCGTGTGTGGGCCGCGCGATCGGCAACAGACACGCGGTGAACGAATCGATACCGCGTGACTCAAATGCGGCGACGATCTGCTCCAACGTCGACTCACTGACGGGCCGGTCGATCCCGAGCTCGAAGACGCGGTTGACCGGCTGATTCCCGCTGCGATCGATAATCAGCGCGGAACCGTCTACCGAAAGCGTCTCGAGTGGGCGCACCAGTGGTTTGGTCTTCGCGGCTTCCAGCCATGCCGCTGCTTCCAGGTGCTCGACGAGCGCGGGGAATTGTGGGTCGCTGAGAATCCTTCTCAAATCTATCAAGGTCGTCTCAGGGCCAATTCTGTGTGAATCTGTCGAATCGTCAATGCATTTCCACTCTCAACGCAGTCTTCATTCGTAATTCTTTGGGCTGATTGGCCTGAGCGTATGGATAACTCTAATCCGCATTGTCGGGCTCAGACAGAATCCTCTGATACAAGCATCGGATCGCCGGCCGAATCCGCCAGTGCTATTTGCAGCGAATTCACCGTTTGGCGCCGTCCCTGGCGCATGATGCTAAGCAAGCCCTCAACCCTTAGAATCGCCACAAACGGGACTTTAGTAACCGAGGCAGTGATGCTCAACGAAACCCAAGACAGACTCGCTGGTGCGGGGAGGGCCGAAAAACGCGGCCCTGCGGCTGGTTGCTGCGACTGGATCCGATGCACGTCTATGGTGACGCCGGGCACGCTTTAGATACCTGAAACGGTAGACTAGTGCGATGAAGTCGTACATTTTCCGGGTCGAAGTGGAGCAGGACGAGGATGGGCGATTGAGTGCCGTTGTTCCCGCCCTGCCAGGCTGTGCGGTATGGGGACTCACGATAGAGGACGCGCTGGAAGCGATTCAGGACGCTGCCCAAGCCTATGTTGAGATCTTGATCGAGGATGGTCGGCCAATCCCTCTCGATGAAGTTAGTTCGGGAGCGGATGGCGCAGCAGTCGCTGTAGTTGCCTGATCGTGTCCTGAGACCTTATTCCTTCAGGGTGTGACATATGGCATTTAGGTGATCCCTGGCTCCTTCGCGACACTCGATTCACGAGGAGTCATGAATGACCAATCCATCCAATCTCGTGCACCTGCTCCGCAATGCATCGGTACGAGATCTAGAGCGCGCACTCTTGAGCGATGGCTTCGCGCTTCGTCGCCAGACTCGCACAGGTGGGCGCTTCTATACACATGATGACGGACGAGCCACCGTCATCCACTATCATCACAGCTCTGACACGCTACCCCGAGGCACCCTACGTAGCGTTCCCGCCGCGACACGCTGGATAGAAGACGACGCGCGGCGCCTGGGACTGCTCTCCTAGCCCCTCTCGTGCAAGAATAGGCGGCGATGGGCGCCATCGACTGGGACGAGGTCGCCGCTGAGGCCGTCGAGCTGCTGCAGCGCTACATCCGCATCGACACCACCAACCCGCCCGGCAACGAAGAGCTCGCAGCCGACTTCCTCGCCGGCCTGCTCGCGTCCGAGGGCATTCAGTCCCGCAAGCTGCTCTCCGCGCCCGGCCGCGCCAACCTCGTTGCGGACCTCGAAGGGCCGGACAACGAGAAGCCGCTCGTCCTGCTCAGCCACACCGACGTCGTGCCCGTCGAAGCCGGGCAGTGGGCCATCGAGCCCTTCGGCGGCCTGGTCAAGGACGGCTACGTCTGGGGCCGCGGCGCCCTCGACATGAAGGGCATGGGCGTCCTCGAGCTGATGACCGTCCTCACCCTCAAACGGCGTGGCGTGCGGCTGCGTCGCCCCGTGCGTTTCCTCGCCGTCGCCGACGAAGAGGCCGGCTCGGAGTACGGCGTCGAGTGGCTGGACCGCGAGCACCCGGACCTGCTCGACGCCGCCTTCGTGATCAACGAAGGCGGCTACGGCGCCGAGTCCTACCTCGGCTCGGAACGCCCCCTGTTCGGCGTCTCCCTCGCGGAGAAGAGCCCCCTCTGGCTCACGCTGCGCGCCACCGGCAAGCCCGGACACGGCTCGGCGCCGCACGAAGACAACGTCCTCGACCGCATGGTGCGCGCCATGCACCGCGTCCAGGCCTGGCAGCGCCCCTACGTCATGACGCCGCCCGTCGCCGAAGCCCTGCGCGCCGCCCACGCCGAGGGCTACGTCGACGTCAACCCGGATTCGACCTCCGCGGCCCAGATTGCCGAGCGCTACCGCTCGCTGCGCACCCTGCTCACCAACACGATCAGCGCCACCGGCCTGCAGACCGGCGTCAAGCACAACGTCATCCCCGCAACCGCCTCAGCGACCCTCGATTGCCGCCTCGTCCCCGGCTACGAGCACGAGCGCTTCATCCAGGAGCTGCGCGGCGTCATCGACGACGCGCGCGTCGAGATCGACGTCGCCTTCGCCTCGCAGAGCCCTTCCTCCAGCGCCGACACCGAGCTGCACGCCGCGATCAAGGACGTCTGCCGCGAGGTGATGCCGGAGGCCGCCGTCCTGCCGCGCGTCACGGCCGGCTTCACCGACTCGCGCGCCTTCCGCCGCCACGGCGTGCCCGCCTACGGCTTCGTGCCGATGCTTCTCGGTCCCGAAGAGCAGGGCGGCATGCACGGCAACAACGAGCGCATCTCCCTCCTCAACCTCCGCCGCGGCGTCGAGGTCCTCTACCGCGTCGTAGAGCGCGTCTGCGCCCAGTAGCCCCGGCTCCGGACAACGTCGTCCCGCACTCGGCGTCCATTTCTGATAAGCTGACTATATGACTAGAAAAATGACCGTTACAGAGGTCAAGGCAAAGCTCCTGTCGCTACTCGACGAGGTCGAGCGAGGCGACGAAATCGAGATCACGCGGCATGGCGTCACCGTCGCGCTCCTCGCCCCTGCTAGGGGGCCGCATGCGCTCAAGGGGCGCCTCACCGGCCTTGCGATGAGCGCTGCCACGGACGAGGAGCTGTTCTCGACCGGAGTCACCTGGAACCTGCCGTGACTACGGTTCTCATGGATAGCCACGTCTTGCATTGGTGGGCGTCGGAGCCAGAGCGTCTCAGTCCGGCGGCCACCGAAGCCCTGACCGCGGCGGACGAATTGGCTGTTGCCTCGATCTCCTGGTTCGAGCTTGCCTGGCTGGCTCGCCACGAACGGATAGTCGTGAGCGTGCCCATCCTTGCCTGGCTCGATCAGCTGGCAGCTCAGGTTCGCACCGCAGGCACCACGCCCGCCGTTGCCGCCACTGCGGTCTCTCTGCCAACCTCGTTTCCCGGCGATCCAGCGGACCGGCTAATCTACGCCACCGCGATCGAGTTCGGCTGGCCCCTGATCACCAAGGACGAGCGGCTGCGTCGGCACAGGTACCCCCGGCGGATCACGGTCTGGTAGGAAAGCCCGCACTCCTTTACCCAAATCTCCCCCCTTCGTATAGTTGCCCTGAGATGACCAGCTACTGGGGCGCCGTCCAGCCGAACGAGGCCATCCTCGAGGTCCAGGGCCTCCTCGCAGGGCTGGCCCCCGGCGAAGGCGACCTCCTCGAAGCCCTGCACCGCATCCAGCACCACTACGGCTACGTGCCGAAGCCCGCCATCCCCGCCGTCGCCCAACACCTGCGTCTCTCCGAGGCCCGCGTCTACGGCGCCCTCACCTTCTACTCCGAATTTCGCGAGACGCCGCCCGCCGAGACGATGATCTCCTGGTGCAGCGGTCCCGCCTGCTTCATCAAGGGCGGCGCCGATGTGCGCACCGTCCTCGAGACCCTGCTCGGCTGCGGCCTCGGCGAAAACGCCGCCGGCATGAAGCTCGGCCTGCACCTCGGCCAGTGCAACGGCACCTGCGACAACGCCCCCCAGGTCTGGGTCAACGGCGAGGTCGTCGGCCCCCTCACCGCGGCAACCACCGTCGATCTCGTCAAGCGCTTGAAGGAGGCCCAGGGAACGTAGCTGCATGCCTTTAGGCTTGCAAACACGCAGAGCTTTAGCCCGCAGCTACCCCGAACCGTTATGCCCTCCTACCGAGAACTCGTAGCCGCCGCCGAACCCGCCGAGCGCCGCATCGAAGGTGCCGACCGTCCGCGCATCGGCGTCTGCATCGACACCTCCAGCATCGCCGTCGGCGCCCGGCGCACCCTCGAGGCGATTCGCGCCGCGGTGAGCGCCGCCAAAGCCGACGCCGACGTCGACCAGGTCGGCGGCAACGGCATGTCCTTCGCCAACCCCGTGGTCATCGTCGCCAGGCCGGACCGCTCGGTCGTCGTCTACGGCCCCGTCAACGCCGAGGACGCCACCCAGTTCGTCGACTCGGTCGTCGTCCACAGCCAGGCCGCCAACCGCTGGGCCATCGGCGCCCTCGGCGGCTTCCCGGACGGCGTGCCCGCCATGGACGCCCACCCCTGGTACGCCATCCAGCGTCGCCGCCTCATGCGGGACATGGGCGTCTGCGACCCCGACAGCATCGACGACTTCATCGCCCGCGGCGCCTACGCCGGCCTCGAGCGCTCGCTGACCATGACCCAGGAAGAGGTCATCGCCGAGGTGCTGAATTCCCGGCTGCGCGGTCGCAGCGGTTCCGATTTCCCCACCGGCCGCAAATGGGACTTCCTGCGCACCTCAACAACCTCTCCGAAAGCGATGCTCTGCAACGCGGACGAGGGAGACCCCGGCGCCTGGGTCAACCGCATGACCCTGGAGAGCGACCCGCACGCCTTGCTCGAAGGCATGCTGATCGGCGGCTGGGCAACCGGTGCCGACCGAGGTTACATCTACATCCGTGAGGAGTACCCGCTGGCCTTCGAGCGGGTTACGCGCGCCGTGGACCAGGCCCGCGAACACGGGCTCCTGGGGACTGACGTCCTGGGCCGCGGCTTCGCCTTCGAGATCAAGGTGGTGCTGGGCGCCGGCAGCTACGTCTGCGGCGAGGAGTCCGGCCTGATCGCCTCTGTGGAAGACGGGCGCGGCATGCCCAAGATCCGCCCGCCCTTCCCGGCAGCGTCCGGCGTCTTCGGCCAGGGCACCAACGTGAATAACGTCGAGACCTATCATTCGGCAGCCTGGCTGTTCCGCAACAGCGTGGAGAAGTACCTGGAGCTGGATACGGGCCGAAACGCGGGCACGATGATGTTCACGCTCTCCGGTCATGTGCGGCGCGCCGGTTGCTTCGAGTTGCCCCTGGGCGTAAAGGTGCGCGACGTGTATGAGGCCTGTGGCGGCGGCGCACTGCCCGGCCACGACTTCAAAGCGCTGCAGCCCGGCGGACCGTTGCTCGGCATCATGCCCGAAAGCTGCCTCGACCTGGGCCTTGAACCGGAAATCTTCCGAGAGAACGGCATGGCCGCGATGGGCGGTGGCGGTCTCGTCTTCATGGACGAGCGGGTCTGCATCGTCGACGTCTGCGCGCAGTACGAGTGGTTCCTGGAGGACGAGTCCTGCGGGCGCTGCACCACCTGCCACGGCGGCACCCAGCGCATGGTCGAGATCCTGCGGCGCATCCAGCGGGGCGCCGGCCGCGAGTCGGACATCGGCAAGCTGCGGCTGCTGGCCGCGACCCTGCGCTACTCCAACTGCATCCACGGTCAGGCGGCGCCGTCGATAATGGTCAACACGCTCGACTGGTTTGCCGCTGAGGTCGAAGAGCACATCAGCCAGCGCCGCTGCCGCGCCAAAGTCTGCAAGGGCCTCATTCGTTACGAGGCCGACCGCGCAGCCGCCGCGCGACCCGAAAACGCCGCCGCCCTGGCCCGCGCCGCCGAGGTCTGCCTCAACGCCGTCACCGGCAACAGCGACGGCCCCTGCCTCGACTGCTTCGTCTGCCACGAGCTGCTGCCGGACGTAATCAAAGTTGTCGACGCCTTCCCTTCCGGCGTCGGACCCGCCCCGGAGCTGATCTCCGTCCAGCCCGCCTCGATCGACTAGGATCCGTTTCTCCCATGGCCGCTGAAGTCGACGAGACCGTATTCGCCATCGTTGGCGCCACACCCGTCATCCTGCGCGCCTTCTTCGCCGGCCTGCCGCCCGAGGTGCGTACCGCCGCGGTCGACGACGGCTGGTCGCCCCTGCACGTCCTCGCCCACCTGCTCGACACCGAGGACGTGATCGTCGGCCGCATGCGCCGCATCGTCGAAGAGGAGCGCCCCTTCATCGCGTCGATCGACGCGCCCGCCCGCCTCGCGCAGTCCGGCTACCTCGAACGCGACGCCGAATCCCTGCTCGCCGCGTTCGCGGCCCGCCGCGCCGCGGGCATCGCCTGGTTACGCGCCATGTCCCCGGCGCAGCTCGCCCGCCTCGGCGACCACGACGAGGCCGGCGTGATCAGCGCCTCTGACCACGCCCACCAGTGGGCCTTCCACGACCTCATGCACCTCAAGCAGGCCGCCACCATGGTTCAGACCCGCCTCGAGCAGGGCATGGGCAACACCCGCCGCTTCTACTTCGACGTCTAGTCTTTAATCAGCGAAGGAGATGCAATGACCGACGTACGGCAAGCCAGGCTCATCCGCCCCGGCGAAGGGCCGCAGCTCGACTATCCCGGCCAGGAGCTTTACTTCAAGCTGCGCAGCGATGACACGCAGGGACGCCTGTCGATCGTGGAGTTCGTCATGCCCGCTGGCCTGGAAGGGCCGCCCCTGCACACCGACAACCACGACGAGGTCTTCATCGTCCTCAACGGCGACATGACCTTCCAGGTCGGCGACAACGTCGTGCAGGCCGGCGACGGCTCCATCGTCTTCGCGCCCGAAAACGCCCGGCACACCTTCGCCAACCACGCCGCCCGTCCGGCCCGATTCCTCGTCATGTTCTCCCCCGCCGGCTTTGAGGGTTTCTTCGCGGAGGTCCTCGAGGCCGTCGCCGGCGGTCCCCTCGACCCCGCCAAGGTCCTCCCGATTTCCACCCGCTACGGCACCAACTACCTCGGCCTGCCAAAGTGGCGCCAGTAGCGACGCAACCGCCTAGCAGCCCACGAGGCCGCGAGCTACGATCACCCGGTGAATCGCGCACCCACCGTTCACCAGCCCTGGTCCTCAGCGGATAGTAGGCGCCCAGCATGCTGGGCGCCTACTATCCGCCGGGGGCCCACGCCTATGCCCGCGCCCCCACGCTCGTATGCCCCCACACCTGTATGCCCCTATGCCCCCATGCCTGTATGCCCGTATGCCCGTATGCCCGCGGGGCCGGGTTGGCAGGGAGGGGCGTCATGACCACCCCCATCCGCCGCCAATATCTCGAGGTCAAGCGCCGCTTCCCCCAGGCCATCGTCTTCTTCCGCCTCGGCGACTTCTACGAGACCTTCGACGACGACGCCAGGCTCGTGGCGCGCGAGCTCGAGATCACGCTGACCTCCAAGCCGATGGGCAAGGACCTGCGCGTGCCGCTGGCCGGCGTCCCCCAGCACGCGCTGCAGGCCCACCTCAAGAAGCTCGTCGCGCGCGGCTACAAGGTGGCGATCTGCGAGCAGATGGACCCCTCCGGCGCGCAGCAGGGCAGCGGCAAGGCGAAACGCGCCGGCCGCGACCTCGTGGCCCGCGAGGTCACGCGCGTCGTCACGCCGGGAACGGTGGTCGAAGAGGCGCTGCTCAGCGCCGCCGCCAACAACTATCTCGCCGCCGTGGCCCCCGGCGCCGGCCGCCACGGCCTGGCCTATGTCGACATAACGACCGGTGAGTTCGCCGCCGCCGAGGTCTCGGACGCCGATCTCGCGGTCGAGCTGTCCCGGCTTGCTCCCGCCGAGGTCCTGCTGCCGGAGGGCATCGACCTCCCTGCGCCCAGCGACGGCCCGCGCACCGCCCTGGAGCAGCACTTCTTCCACGCCGAGGAGTCGGAGCGCCGCCTGCGCGAGCACTTCCAGGTCGCGTCGCTGGAGGGCTACGGCCTGCGCGGCCACCCTCAGGCGATCGCCGCGGCGGGCGCCGTCATCGCCTACCTCGCCGAGAACCAGAAGGCGTCGCTGGCCAACGTGCGCGATCTCCAGGTCTACAACCCGTCGCGCTACCTGGTGCTCGACCCCAGCGCCCGGCGGCATCTCGAGCTGTTCGCCTCGACGCGCGAAGGCTCGAAGCGCGGCAGTCTAATCGAAGCGTTAGACGCCACGCGCACCGCGATGGGTTCGCGACTCCTGCAGCGCTGGCTCGGTCAGCCGCTGGTCGAGGTCGACGCGATCAACGCCCGGCTCGACCGGGTGGAGGCATACCTAACCGAAGCGTTAAAGCGAGGCGAGGTGCGCGACCTCCTGCGCGAGGCGCCGGACCTCGAACGCATCGTCGGCCGCATCACGGCCGGCGCCGCCCTGCCCCGCGATCTCGCGGCCCTGCGCAAAGGGCTGGAGACCTACCCGGCCCTAATCGAAGCCTCGGGCGGAGCCTGCGGCAGCGCCGCCGAGTCCGGCGCTGCGCGTGAGGCGTCGGCGCTGCTCGCGGCAGCGCTGGCCGGCGATCCTGCGCCGCTGGTCGGGGAAGGCGGCGTGATCCGCCCCGGCTTCTCGCCCGAGCTGGACGAGGCGCGGGAGCTGACCGGCGACGCCCGCCGCGCCCTGGCGGAGCTCGAGACGGCGGAACGCGAGCGCAGCGGCATCCGCGGCCTGCGCGTCGCCTACAACCGCGTCTTCGGCTACTACATCGAGGTCAGCAAGGCCAACCAGGCGCTCGTCCCGGACGACTTCCAGCGCAGGCAGACGCTGGTCAACGCCGAGCGCTTTTCTACGCCGAAGCTGAAGGAGCTGGAGGAGCGCATCCTCGGCGCCCGCGAGACCATCGGCGAGCTGGAGGCGGCGCTGTTCCGCCAGGTCTGCGCCCAGCTCGCGGCGCTCGCCGAAGGCCTGGGCAGCCTCGCCCGCACCGTCGCCGAGATCGACGTCCACGCCGGCCTGGCGGAGACCGCCGCCCGCAACGGCTACGTGCGCCCGGAGGTCAACGACGGCGAGGCGATCGTGATCAAGGACGGGCGCCATCCCGTCGTCGAGCGCAGCCTCGGCGACGGCCGCTTCGTGCCCAACGACACGCAGCTCGACAGCGCCGGCGCCCAGATCGTCGTCCTCACCGGCCCGAACATGGCCGGCAAGTCGACCTACCTGCGTCAGGTCGCGCTGATCGTCCTCCTCGCCCAGGCCGGCAGCTTCGTCCCCGCCGCCGGCGCCCGCATCGGCGTCGTCGACCGCATCTTCACCCGCATCGGCGCCCAGGACGACCTCGCCCGCGGCGAATCGACCTTCATGGTCGAGATGCTCGAGACCGCGGCCATCCTGCGCGGCGCCACCCGTCGATCGCTGATCCTCTTCGACGAGGTCGGCCGCGGCACCAGCACCTACGACGGCCT
>DATDOP010000115.1:0-2756 GCA_035293185.1 Dehalococcoidia bacterium
CTTTTGTTTCCCGCTGGATGCCCGTGGTTAGACTGCGCCCGCTTTAGTTCCAGGGAGGCGCAATGGCAACGTACGTCCTGGTGCACGGAGCGTGGCACGGCAGCTGGTGCTGGGGCAGAGTCGCGCCTCTGCTGCGCGCGCGGGGCCACGAGGTCTGGACGCCGACGCTGACCGGCCTCGCGGAGCGCTCGCATCTCGGCTCAGACGCGGTCAGCCTGACGACGCACGTCGACGACGTGGTCAACCAGATCGAGTTCGAAGACCTGCGCGACGTGGTGCTGGTGGGTCACAGCTACGGGGGCATGGTCGTGACGGGCGTCGCGGGCCGAGCGGCGGAACGCATACGCCACCTGGTCTACCTGGACGCCTTTGTCCCGGGTGACGGCGAGTCCGTGACGAAGATGATCGGGGCGGCGGGTGAAGCCATGGTCTCCGGGCCGGACTGGCGTGTTGCCGTGCCGCCGCCTCCCCTGGGGGACTTCGGCGTGACGCAGCCGGACGACCTGGCCTGGTTGCGCGCCAGGATGACGGCTCACCCTCGCGGCACGTTCACCGAGGCCGTCCATCTGCCCGTTCCGTTGGAGCAGATGGGGTTCAGCAGGACGTATGTCCTGGCGTCCGGGGAGGCGGATACGGGGTCGCTGTTCCAGACCACCGCCTCGCGATTGCGGGGAATGCCGGCCTGGCAAGTGACGGGTCTGCCGACGGGCCACGACATGATGCTGACCATGCCTCAGGAACTGGCGAGTCTGCTGCTGTCGCTGGCCTGAGGCGCAGAGCTTCCCGTGAGGCGCTAACATAGAGACCGTGACCTTGCCGGAGGCCAACCCCGCATGATGGAACCGGACAGCCGCGGCTATCGCGGCAGCCTCCTACTCCCGATCATTGGCATCGCGGTGATCGTCGCGATCGTCCTCGTGGTGGCGATGACGTGCGGCGGCGGCGACGATAAAGACGACGCAGCGAACGGCGATCCCACGGCTGAACCAACTCAGCAGGCGAACACCAGCGACCCTGAGGCTGCGCTGGCCGCGTACGTGCAGACGACGCTCAGCGCCGAATACGCCGGGCAGTGCTCAGGCGCGCAGACTGACGCCGCCGCGGGCAAGATCTGCTCGACGAGCCGGGGAGAGCGCGAAGGCGTCCGCGGCTACGTGCTGGGCAAGACGCTGTCCGAGGGCGAGCAGTGGGCGTTCCTGGAGCAGCGCGGCGGCGCCTGGCAGGTGACCTACGCGCCGAAGATCACGCCGGACAATCGCGTGGTGCCGGGCGTGCCGTGGCCCCTGAGGGTCGGGGCCGAGGTGGAGATCATCGGTACCGGCTCCTGTCTGAACGTGAGGACGGACCCGGGCGGCGCGGCCGTCGATTGTCTGGCTGAGGGGACGAGGATCAAGCTCTCGGCGGGGCCGCGAGACGCGAACAACCTGCAGTGGTGGCAGGTGGAGGGACGCAACGGCTGGGTGGCCGCGGACTTCCTGCGCTACCCGGACGCGAAAACTGATGCCGTGCCGACGCCCAGGCCTGCGAACACGCCGGGCGCATCGCCTTCGGCGACCCCGAGACCGTAGTTCACGAGTGAGTCAGCGACCCGCAAGGATGCCGACTATTTCAGTGTTCACGTCGAAAGTGCTGTTTCGGATCTCCTTCTGGAGCTTGTCTTCATCCTCCCAAAGGCGGTCATGATACCTTCTCTCCTTCATCTGGAGTTCTTCTAGGTCACCGACAGCTCGCAGGACGTTTTGAATCTTGTTCTTGAAGTCTGGACTCTGAAGGTAATTCATGAGTTGTTCGTGCTTGAATCCCTTGTTTTCTCCGCTGAGCCCCTGAATTCTCAGATCCATCAAGGCCTTCCGGATGATTTGTACGAGTCCGAGTAGTAACTCCGGGCGTACGATTGGCACGCCGTCAATCATGTCAAAGTCGCGAGACTTGGAGGGGAATGCCGTGGAGACGAGTATTGCGTAAGACGCCTTTCGAGATAACTTGTCTTTGTTCAGCTTGTCAATGAAGTCCGAGTTCCATGTCTGTACGTTCTTCGACTCATACAAGATAACGCCGCAATTCTCGCCGTCGTACATCACCTCGTGTTCTATGTCCGCGCCAGCGCCAGAAACGCGAGCTATTCGATCCTTGGGGAACTCCTTCTGTAGCAGCTGTAACAATTCGGATTCCTGCATCGCGCCCCGAACGTAAGAGGGCTTTTCATCGAGTTGGCGCTGAAGTGTCTCGATAGTCTTCTGCGCACGTTCGAGCTGCGTTTCCTTCTCGTGTCGCGCACTTTCGAGATCAGCTGTCTTGGCTAGAACCTGTTCAGCGACCTTGGCGTCGAGTTCTTGACTGAGCTTGGCGGCGTTTTCCTCGGCCAACCGTCGCGCAGTGTCAAGCTCTACTGTCCGCGCCGCCAGCTCTTCAGCCGCCTGCTTTTTCAGTTCACGAAGGGTTTGGTCCTCGATTCTCCGTATGTGATCGCGTTCTGACTTCCCAATTGACTGCCCACAATAGCGACAGACGGAGTCAGAGGTGGAATCTGCAACCAAAACGCACCTCCTGCTTTACGCGAAGATACATCTTTATCGACTGGCTGGGAAAAACGACTTTAGGGGATCAGTTATTTCGCAGAGGTGCGATAGCGCGCTACGAATCGTGCGATGCGCTTCATAGCCTCCTCTAGCTGGTCCTCGTGCTGGGCGCCGTAGCTGATGCGTACATGGCCGGCGCCGCCTTCGCCGAAGGCGCTGCCGGGTACGACGGCGACC